>JAJZVS010000199.1 GCA_021845555.1 Pseudomonadota bacterium | reverse complement strand
CTCGGGCTGGAGAAATTGCAGCACTGGGACCGCAATGCCCCACTGCCGGAGGACGACGACCGCAAGATCCCGTGGGAGGAAGCGCGCCGGCGGGTGCTGGCGGCCTATGGCGCGTTCAGTCCCGAGCTCGCCGCGGTCGGCGCGCGGTTCTTCGACGCCCCCTGGATCGATGCGACCCTGCATCCGGGCAAGGCGGGCGGCGCCTTCGCGCATCCCACCGTGCCGTCCGCGCATCCCTATCTGCTGCTGAACTACCACGGCCGCACGCGGGACGTGATGACCTTGGCGCACGAGCTCGGCCACGGCGTGCACCAGGTGCTGGCCGGGCAGGCGCAGGGCTATCTGCGGTCCTCCACCCCGCTCACGCTGGCGGAAACCGCGAGCGTGTTCGGCGAGATGCTGACCTTCCGCGCGCTGCTGGACGCCGAGACCGATCCCCGCCGGCGGCGGATCATGCTGGCCGCCAAGGTCGAGGATATGCTGAACACGGTGGTGCGCCAGATCGCGTTCTATACCTTCGAAACCAGGCTGCATGCCGAACGCCGCGACGGCGAGCTGCTGGCGGAGCGGATCGGCGCCATCTGGCGCGAGGTGCAGATCGAAAGCCTGGGGCCGGCATTCGAATTCACGCCGGACTACGACGTGTTCTGGGCCTATGTGCCGCATTTCATCCATTCGCCGTTCTATGTGTATGCCTATGCGTTCGGGGATTGCCTGGTGAACGCGCTCTATGCGGTGTTCCGCGCCGGGCATCCCGGTTTCCAGACCAAGTATCTCGATCTGCTGCGCGCCGGCGGAACGCTGCGCCACCGCGAACTGCTGGCGCCGTTCGGGCTGGATGCGGCCGATCCCTTGTTCTGGAAGAAAGGTCTCGATGTGATCGCCGGCTTCATCGACGAGCTGGAGGCACCCGGCTGATGGCCGATCGGGACGAAGCCAGCTCGCTGTTCGGCGAAATCCGCCGGATGGCGCGCACCTCCGGCGCGGTGGGCGGCATCGCCGCGCGCGTGGCCGGAGCGAAGATGTTCGGCATCAAGACCGACCGTTCCGCGCACGCGGAGGATCTGCGCGCCATCCTGGGAGGGTTGAAAGGCCCGCTGATGAAGGTCGCGCAGTTCCTGTCCACCGTGCCCGATGCCCTGCCGGCGGAATACGCCGAAGAACTCGCGCAGCTGCAATCGAACGCCCCGGCGATGGGCTGGAGCTTCGTGCGCCGGCGGATGGCCAGCGAGCTGGGACCGGAGTGGGAGAGCAAATTCGCCTCGTTCTCGCACGAGGCCTCGGCGGCGGCGAGCCTCGGGCAGGTGCATCGCGCGGTGCTGCCGGACGGCACCGAGGTGGCGTGCAAGCTGCAATATCCCGACATGGCGAGCACGGTGGAAGCCGATCTGCGCCAGTTGAAACTGGCGATGGCGATCTATCACCGCATGGACAACGCGATCCAGCACGACGAAATCTACAAGGAACTGACCGCGCGGCTGCGCGAGGAACTCGATTACGAGCGCGAGGCGGCGCAGATGCGGCTCTATGGCATCATGCTCGCCGATCAGCCCGGCGTGCACGTGCCGGTGCCGATCCCCGGCTACTGCACCAAGCGGCTGCTGACGATGACCTGGCAGGAAGGCCGCCCGCTGATGCGCCGGCTGGAGGAAGACCCGCCGGCTGACGAGCGCGCCCGCATCGCCGAGGCGCTGTTCCGCGCCTGGTACGTGCCGTTCTACCGCTACGGGGTGATCCACGGCGACCCGCACCTGGGCAACTACCAGGTGCGGCCGGACGGATCGGTGAACCTGCTGGATTTCGGCGCGATCCGCGTGTTCGCGCCGAAATTCGTGCGCGGGGTGATCGATCTGTACGAGGCGGTGCGCGACCACGACGATGCGAAATCGCATCGGGCGTACGAGACCTGGGGGTTCACCGATCTGTCGGCCGAGAAGATGGAGGTGCTGAACCTGTGGGCGCGGTTCCTGTACGAACCGCTGGTCGAGGACCGGGTGCGCCGCATCCAGCTGACCGACGATCCGCAGTTCGGCCGGGAGGTGGCGGAGAAGGTGCATGCCGGGTTGCAGCGCACCGGGGGCGTGAAGCCGCCGCGGGAGTTCGTGCTGATGGACCGCTCGGCGATCGGGCTGGGCGGGGTGTTCGTGCGGCTGAAGGCGGAGCTGAACTGGTTTCGGTTGTTCTCCGGTCTGGTGGAAGGGTTCGACGAGACGGTGCTGGCGGAGCGGCAGGCCCGCGCACTGGCGGAGGCGGGGGTGCCGGCGGCAGGGTAGGGGGCTACGGCCGCACGGTTCCGGTCGTAAGGAAGCGGCTGAGTCTCTGATAGAAACGGTCAAAGGAAGGAACGGAGCGCGCCTGTTGCAGATCGAATTTTCGTCCCATCGCAAGCTGGTGCACCACCGGGTCGTAGCCGTGGGGCGCCATCCGCGCCCCAAGCCAGCCCTTCGCGTCGCGCAGGGCCTCAGGATCGGGTGGAGGTTCGGCGTCGGCGGCGAACCCATCGATCCCACGTAGCGAGTGCGCTGCGGCGAGGAACCAGGTCTCGAACTCGCGATACGCGAGAACGACCAGATAGTCCGCGTCGCTTCTTACGGCACGGGCACGTCGCAGCAGATCGGGGCCGAGCCGCGCGGGGCAGTCGTCCTCGCAGTCGAGCAGGATCAGCACCAGCCCGGCGTCCTGCGCCGATTTTGCCGCTGCCAACTGCACGTAACGCGCAAAATAGGCGTGGTCCGGTCGCAGGAACGATCCCGCCTTCACCCGGATCGGGGGATTGACCTGCAGTCCAAGCGGCCGCCCGATCGCGGCAGCCATCCTGTGCAGGATCGCAGGCAGGGCTTTCTCCTCGCCATGCCCTTCGACCACCGGGACCAGAAGCCGCGCCGTCACCCTTTGCCGTTCCCGAATAAATCGCCAGCGGCTCCGCCCACCGGGTCGCTCTCCGCGTGACGGTCGCGCGCCAGCTGATTCTGCCGCAGGAGCTCCCCGGGCGTAAACAGGCGCTTACGCAGCATCTCACGGCCTGCGGCGTCGATCGGGCCAATCTGGGTCATGCCCGCATCGGCATCCGCGGCCAGCAGCGCCTCGGGCGGGATGTCGGGGTTGTCGAGCAGGTCGGGGCTGTGGCTGGTCACCAGCATCTGGCAGTGCCGCGCTCCCTCGTGCAGGGCGGCAAGCAGCACGCTGAGCGCTGCGGGGTGCAGCGCGAGTTCCGGCTCTTCGATCCCGATCAGCAGCGGTGCCGGCACACCGGGACGCGCTGCGCCGGCCTGGAAAATTGCCAGCAGCACGCCGAAGGCGCGCAAGGTGCCGTCCGACATCGATCCGGCAAGAAAACGCCAAGGGTGCTCCTGACCCCGCACGGCCTGGCGGAATTCGATCGTCTCCTGGGAGCCGAGTGTGCGGGGTGTCGCGTCCGACACGCCGGGAACGATGTCGGCGATATGTGCGTTGATCCGTTCACGGATCGGCAAGGGGAGCTGTTGCAGCACGCTCGCCGCGTTGCTGCCGTCGCGGCGGAGGATGTCACCCGGATCGGGGCGCTGCATGGCCCCGATTTCGCGGGGGTTCAGATTGTAGATTTCCATCCGCGAGAGTGCATCGAAGACCGGGCGGAACTCGGGCAGACCGGAGGCCGCCACCAGCAACAAGCGATCGGGCAGTACTGCGGGCAGCGTCATCACGGAACTGGCGACCCGCTTGCCGGCCTCGACCCGATAGTAATGCGGTGGCGCCAGGGCCTCGGCAGAGTCGATCTGGCAGGATTCGCTCTGCACCTCATAGCCGCCGGCAGCGCGGGCAGCGACCTGGAACTCATACTGCCCGGCTTGGCCGCCGGGCAGCACGAACTCGAACCGCAAGGCGAAACTGTTCGGGTGGCCACCGGAGCGGCGGCGGACCTCCTTGATCGTGCCACGATCGCGCAGTGCGTGATCCAGCGATGTCCGCAGGGCATCGGCAACGAAGCGGAACGCATCCAGGAAATTGCTTTTGCCGGCGCCGTTCGGGCCCACCACGAACATGAGCTGTTGCAGATCGACTGTGCAGGCAGCGATGCTCTTGTAGTTCCGGATGACGACCCGGCGGATGAGGGGAGGGGGCATGATGAACCTGCGGCTTTCCCTGGTAGCGGCGGACGATTGCACCGGTACGGGCGGGGGCGGTAGTGCCGCCGCACCAGAGACTAGCCGAACGGGCGCCGCCTCCGAAAGCCTTGCTCGCCTGCCGCTTGGCCGGACGGGGCGATCGATACCCCCAGGACCCCGAGATCCACAACGGATCCAATTCACGTCGCGTCGTGGAAGATCACCCCCAGCGTGTGGCGGCTGCCGCCGCGCACCCGGCTGACGCCATGGCGCATCGTCACCCGATACACCCCGCGGGTTCCCCGCACCGGCCGGTGACGCACCGGGAAGATCACCGCGTCGCCGCGCCCCAGGGTCACTACCTCGACGCGCGATTGCATGCGCGGACGCTGCTCGGTCAGCACGAATTCGCCGCCGGAGAAATCCGCGCCCGGTGCCGACAGCAGCACCACGACCTGCAACGGGAACACCTCCGCCCCGTAGAGGTCCTGATGCAGGCAGTTGTAGTCGCCGGGACCATAGCGCAGCAGCAGCGGCGTCGGCCGCGTCTGCCCGGCCGCATGGCAGCGCGCCAGGAACGCGGCGTGATCGTCCGGGAAGCGTCCCGTCTCCCCCAGCGCCGCCGCCCAGCGGTTGGCGATCGCCGCCAGCTTGGGATAGAGGGCGGCCCGCAGCCCGGCCACCAGCGGCGGCAGCGGCGCGGCGAAATACTGATACTCGCCCCGCCCGAACCCGTGCCGCGCCATCACCACCCGGCTGCGGAACCGCGCCGGATCGTCGTACAGCGCGATCAGCGCCGCGCACGCCGCCGGGTTCAGCAGCCCTGGCAGCACGGCGGCGCCGCACGCATCCAGTTCCCGCTCGATGCAAGACCAGTCCGGCGTGGCGGCGAGCAGAGGGGCCGATGGGGCAAGCGGCATGCGCGGTATCTCCGGCGGTTGCGAACGTCCTTGTAGCGCCCCGACAGCCGGCTGGCCTCCCGTTTCGTGCCTGGGCACCGCGCTCCCCTGGACATCGGATAGGGGGCTACCCTATTCTGACCGCATGACCCATACCGTCCGCGACAAGCAGAAGCTGCTCGCCCGCGTCCGTCGCATCCGCGGCCAGGTGGAGGCGATCGAGCGCGCCCTGGCCGCCGAGGCCGGCTGCGAACCCGTGCTGCACCTGCTCGCTGGCGCGCGCGGCGCGCTCGCCGGGCTGATGGCGGAGGTGGTGGAGGATCACGTCCGCTCCCACCTGCTCGATCCCGCCTCCCCCGGCACGCTGCATCCGCCGGCGGTCGAGCAATTGCTCGATATCGTCCGCACCTATCTGCGCTGAAGGGTCGCCGTGACGCACCCCGCCCGCACCGAGTCCGATCACAGCCACGTCTTCCTCGCCCCCGGTCACACAGAGGCCGAGCGGCGCACCTGGGCCGTGGTCGCGCTGTGCACCGCGATGATGGTGGCGGAAATCATCGGCGGGGCGCTGTTCGGCTCGATCGCGCTGGTTGCCGACGGGCTGCACATGAGCACGCATGCCGGCGCGCTGCTGCTCGCCGCCTGGGCCTACCGCTACGCGAGGAATCATGCGCAGGACCGGCGCTTCAGCTTCGGTACCGGCAAGCTCGGCGATCTCGCCGGCTATACCTCGGCGATCGTGCTGGCGATGATCGCGCTGCTGATCGCGGTGGAAGCGGCCCGCCGTTTCCTCGCCCCGGTGCCGATCCATTTCCGCGAGGCGATCCCGATCGCCGGGCTCGGTCTCGTGGTGAACGTCGTCAGCGCCTGGCTGCTCGGCGCCGGCACGCCCGGGCACGATCATGGGCATGGGCATGGGCATTCCCATGGGCATGGCGACGCCCCGCGCCCGCTGGCCCTGCCGGGGGGCCGGCTGTGGCTCGAAATCTTCGAAACCGGCGTGCCCCCGGTGTTCCGCATCCGCGCCGATGGCGCGCTGCCGGCGGCGGCGAGCGTCACGGTCGAAACATTGCGCCCGGGTGGCGCCACCCGGACCTTCGTCTTCGCCGACCGCGGCGGTTACCTGGAAAGCCGCGATCCGATCCCCGAGCCGCACGAGTTCACCGCGGTGCTGCGCCTGGCGACCGCCGCCGAGGTCCACACGGTACGCTCGCACTTCGCGGAGCACGCCCAGACCGCCGGCCATGCCGCCGCGCATCGCGACAACAACATGCGCGCGGCGGTGGTGCATGTGATGGCGGATGCGGCGGTCTCGGTGCTGGTGATCCTGGGCCTCGTATCCGCCCGCGCTTTCGGCTGGATGTGGATGGACCCGCTGGTCGGGCTGGTGGGCGCCGCCGTGATCGCAAGCTGGGCCTATGGCCTGATGCGCGACACCGGCGCGGTCCTGCTCGACATGACGCCGGATCGCGAACTGGAGAACCGCATCCGCGCGACGCTGGAGGCGGAGGGCGATCAGGTCTCCGACCTGCATCTCTGGCGGCTCGGCCCGGGCCATCTCGGCGCGATCGTCGCGATCGCCACCAGCGCGGCGCACGAGGTGGACGAGTACCATCGCCGTCTGGCCGGGTTTCCGACATTGTCGCACGTGACTATCGAACTGCGTCGCGCGCACTGACGGCGGCCGGCACGGAAGCTGCCCCGCGCCGCGGCTACTCCGCCGCCATCCGTGCCGGCTCGACCATCTCCACCGCCGCGCCGAGATCGACCGACAGCAGCCGCGAGATGCCGCGCTCCTGCATCGTCACGCCGTACAGCCGGTCCATCCGCGCCATCGTCAGCGGATGGTGTGTGACCACCAGGAACCGCGTCCCGGTCTCCCGCACCATGTCCTCCAGCAAGGTGCAGAACCGGTCCACGTTCGCATCGTCCAGCGGCGCATCGACCTCGTCCAGCACCGAGACCGGGGCGGGATTGCAGCGAAACACGGCGAAGATCAGCGACAGCGCGGTCAACGCCTGCTCCCCGCCCGACAGCAGTGACAGCGCGGAGAGCTTCTTGCCCGGCGGCTGGGCGTAGATCTCGAGGCCCGCGGCCAGCGGATCGTCCGATCCCACCAGCGCCAGATGCGCCCGCCCGCCGCCGAACATGCGGGAGAACAGCGCCTGGAAATGCTGGTCCAC
>JAJZVS010000198.1 GCA_021845555.1 Pseudomonadota bacterium | reverse complement strand
GTCCCGCCCGGACGCCAGCGCCGCTTCCACCGGTGCGCGCGGGGTGCCGTAGCTGTCGCGGCCGAGCACCTCGGCCCATTCCAGCAGCCCGCCCGAGGCGGCCAGCGCGGCGAACGCGGCGCGATCCCGGAAGTAGTAGTCCACCCCCTCGCGCTCGCCTGCGCGCGGGGCGCGGGTGGTGACGCTGACCGACACCGCGAGATTCGCCTCGCGCGCCAGCAGCCGCCGCGCGACGGTGCTTTTCCCCGTCCCCGACGGGGCGGCGAGCACCAGGCACAGGCCGCGGCGGGGGATCGCGCTCATTCGATGTTCTGCACCTGCTCGCGCAACTGCTCGATCGCCGCTTTCAGCTTGAGGCCGGTGGCGGTCAGCGCCGTGGCGGCCGACTTGCTGCACAGCGTGTTGGCCTCGCGGTTGAACTCCTGCACCAGGAAGTCGAACCGCCGGCCGACCGCGGTGCCTTCGGCGAGCAGCGCGCGCGCGGCGGCGATGTGGCTGTCCAGCCGGTCGAGTTCCTCCCGCACGTCCGAGCGCGCCGCCAGCAGCGCCACTTCCTGGGCGATGCGGTCTTCCGGCAGCGAGGGGGTTTCGCGCAGCAGCGCCGCCAGGTTCTCCATCAGCCGGGCGCGTTGCTGCGCGGGCTGATCGGCCGCCTGCGCGGCGGCGGTTTCGCGCAGCGCGGCGATCTCGTCGAGCATCCCGGTCAGCGTGGCGGCAAGCCGCGCACCCTCGGCGGCGCGGGCGGCCACCAGGGCGTCCAGCGCCGCGGCGAAGCCCGCGCGCAACGCGGCGGCGGCGGCTTCGGTGCGGGTTTCCTCCGGCTCGGCGGCGGGGCGCAGCACGCCGGGCAGGGCGAGCAGCGCCTCGGCGCGCGGCGGCGGGCTGCCGGGGATCCGCGCCTGCAGGGCCAGCACCAGTGCCAACGCCTGTTCCAGCGCGGCGGGGTCGGGGGTGAGCCGGGGCTCCTGTTCGCGCTTCACGGTGAGGGTGGCGGCGACGTTGCCGCGACGCAGCGCCTTGCCGGCGGCCTCGCGCAGCGCCGGTTCGATCGCGTCCCAGCCCGGCGGCAGGCGCAGCCGCAGATCGAGGCCGCGGCCATTCACCGAGCGCAGCTCCCACGCCCAGGAGAGGCCCGCGGCAACCCCGTCGGTCCGCGCGAATCCGGTCATCGAGGCCAGCACGCCCATGCTCTCATTCCCTGCCTGCGGCGCCGTTCTACGCAGCGGGGCCGCGTCTGTCATGCCGCCGGCGGACAGCGTCGGCCGCTGCCCGGAAAACGCATTGCCGGGCTGATAATTTGCCTTCGCTTCGCCACACATCGGGTTGTTAATCATGGGGAGCCGAACGCCCGCCCCGCGAAAGACCCCCGTAGCCCTCGTATGATGATCCAAAGAGTTCCGGCCGGCCCGGCCGTTGCCGCTGTCGATGTGGGCCCGTCCTCGGGCCCGTCGGTGGCACGCCAGCGGGCGATGTTCGCCACGCTGTGCGTGGTCTGGGGCACCACCTGGCTCGCCATGAAGATCGGCATCGCCACCATGCCGCCCGGCTTCTTCGCCGGCACGCGCTGGACGGTGGCGGGTCTCGTGCTGCTCGGCTGGCGCTGGGCGCATGGCCAGCCGATCGGCGTGCCGATGCGGCTGCGCGGCCGGCTGCTCGTCGCCTCGGTGCTGATGATCTCGCTCAACCAGGTGATCCAGCTCTATGGCCTGCGCTTCGTGCCGGCGGGTCTCGCCACCGTGATTTCGGCGGCGCTGACGCCGATTTCGCTGGTCGGCTTCAGCGTGATGGCGGGGCAGGACCGCTTTACCAGACGCCAGGGGATCGCGCTCGGCCTTGGCGTGATCGGCATCCTGTTCCTGTTCGGGCCGCAGGCGCTGGCCGGGGATCTCGGGTGGAAGGAGATCGCCGGGGCGGGGGGCGTGATCATCGGCACGCTCGCCTATTCCTCCGGCTCGGTGATCGCGCGACCGCTGATGCGCACCCTGCCGCCGGCCGAAGTGGCGGCGATGACCAACGTCATCGGCGGCGGACTTCTGCTGATCGGTTCGCTGCTGTTCGAGCCGGGATCGCTCGCCGCCGCCACCGGGCATTGGGGCTGGCCGGCCTTCGGCGCCTGGCTCTATCTGCTGCTGCCCGGCTCGCTCGGTGCCACGCTGATCTACTTCCTGCTGGTGCGGGACTGGGGGGTCAGCCGCACCGGCACCTACGCCTTCATCTCCCCGGTGGTCGGCGTCGTGCTGGCGGTGCTGCTGTTCGGCGAGCACATCGGGCTGGGCGAGGTCGTCGGGATTGCACTGATGCTCGCCGCCGCCGGGCTGGTGCTGCGGCGCTAGCCCGTATTTCTCACAGTCTGCGCGGGCGCTGGCTCGGTCTTTGCCGCGTCAGGGGCTTTGCGCTCCTTGCCGATACGCCCTGTATCGGGCGCGTCGCGCAAAACCCCTGGCACGACAAATCCCATCGCCATCGCGCCGCGATCCTGTGAGAAATCCGGGCTAGTGTCCTGCCCCTGACGTTCGCTGCCCTTCGCAGCGAACCTCAGGGATAAGCAGGCCACCGAAAACAAAGAGCTGGTGTCCTGCCCCTGACGTTCGCTGACTACACCGGTTCGGTATCGATCGCGTAGCCCGCGGCGCGCACGGTGCGGATCAGATCGAGCTCGCCCTCGCTGTTGATCGCCTTGCGCAGGCGGCGGATATGCACATCCACGGTGCGCGGTTCCACATGGATCTCGCGGCCCCAGACCGCGTCCAGCAGTTCCTCGCGCGTGAACACGCGGCGCGGGTGCTGGAGGAAGAACTCGAGCAGGCGGAACTCGGTCGGCCCCAGGTGCAGCGGCCGGCCGTTGCGGAGCACGCGATGGGTGGCGAGGTCCATGCTGATGTCGTGGAAGGCCAGCGCCCCCTTCGCCGGCATCGCGCCGGAGCGGCGCAGCAGGGCGCGCATGCGGGCGATCAGCGCCTCGGTGGAGAACGGCTTGGTGATGTAGTCGTCGGCGCCGGTGTTCAGGCCGCGGACCGCGTCCTGGTCCTCGGTGCGGGCCGTCACCATGATGACTGGCAGGTCCTTGGTGGACGGCCGGCGGCGGATCTGGCGGCAGACTTCCAGGCCGGACATCGCCGGCAGCATCCAGTCGAGCAGCACGAGATCGGGCTGGGTCTCGGCGATGCGGGTCAGCGCCTCCTGCCCGTCCGCCGCTTCTTCCACGCGGAAGCCCTGCTTTTCCAGATTGTAGCGCAGCATGGTGGCCAGCGCGGCCTCGTCCTCGACCACCAGCACGAGCGGCTTGCTCGGGCCGGACATCAGACCGTCGGGCATGGGAGTTTCCCTGTCAGAGTGGCGGACGCACCACGGCATAGGCCGAGGTGTCGCCCTTCGGGCGGGCGCCGGTGAGCGGCTCGCCGGTCACGGCGTAGTGGACCGTCTCGGCGATGTTGGTCGCGTGGTCGCCGATCCGCTCCAGGTTCTTGGCGATGAACAGCAGATGCGTGCAGGGCGTGATGTTGCGCGGATCTTCCATCATGTAGGTGATCAGCTCGCGGAAGATGCCGTTGTAGAGGTCGTCCACTTCCAGATCGGAACGCCAGACCTGCAACGCCTTCTCGGCGTTGGCCTCGCCCACCGCGTCGATGATCGTCTTGAGGTTCTGCTGCACCAGCCGCGCCATGTGGCCGAGCGCGGCGAGGCTGAACGGCATGGCGAACTGCGCCAGCACGAGGCTGCGTTTGGCGACGTTGGCGGCGTAGTCGCCGATGCGCTCCAGATCGCCGGTGATCTTCAGCGCCGCGACCACCTGGCGCAGATCGCCGGCCAGCGGCTGGCGCAGCGCCAGGGTGCGGATCACGAACTGCTCGATGTCGCGCTCCAGCGCATCGACGCGCATATCCTCCTCCACCACGCGGGCGGCGGCGGCGCTGTCGCGCTCCAGGATGGCGCGGGCGGCGAGCGCGATCTGGTTTTCGACGATCCCGCCCATCTCGCTCATCATGTCGCGCAGCCGGGTGAGCTCCTGATCGAAGCTGCGGATGACGTGCTGGGTGTCCTGCGGCATGGTGGTTTCGCTTTCAGCCGAACCGGCCGGTGATGTAGTCCTGGGTCCGCTTCTCGCGCGGGGCGGTGAACATCTGCGCGGCGTCGGACGCCTCGATCAGCTCGCCCAGGTAGAAGAACGCCACCCGGTCGGCGACGCGGGCCGCCTGCTGCATGTTGTGCGTGACCAGGGCGATGGTGAAGTCGCCCTTCAGTTCGTCGATCAGCTCCTCGATCTTCATGGTGCTGATCGGGTCGAGCGCACTGGTGGGTTCGTCGAACAGGATCACTTCCGGCTGGATCGCGATGGTGCGCGCGATCACCAGCCGCTGCTGCTGGCCTCCTGAGAGACCCATGGCGGAAGCGCCGAGCCGATCCTTCACTTCTTCCCACAGCGCCGCACGGGTCAGCGCCTGCTCCACCCGTTCGTCCATCCGCGCCTTCGACAGCTTCTGGTGCAGCCGCACGCCGAAGGCGATGTTCTCATAGACCGACATCGGAAACGGGGTCGGCTTCTGGAACACCATGCCGATGCGCGCGCGCAGCCCGATCACGTCGATGTCGGAGCCGAGGATGTTCTGCCCGTCCAGGATCACCTCGCCCTCGGCG
Source organism: Pseudomonadota bacterium (assembly GCA_021845555.1). GTDB lineage: Bacteria > Pseudomonadota > Alphaproteobacteria > Acetobacterales > Acetobacteraceae > JAJZVS01. The sequence continues at coordinate 2,589 of JAJZVS010000198.1, read as the reverse complement.
CGCTGGCCGGGATAGAGGTCGTACATGCGATTGAGCACCCGCAGCAGGGTCGATTTGCCGCAGCCGGAGGGGCCGATCATGCCGGTGACCTGGCGGTCCGGCAGGTCGAGGTTGATGTCCTTCAGCGCCTGGGTCGGGCCGTAGAAGAAATTCAGGTGCTGGATGCGGATGCGCGGCGCCAGCTCCGGCGCCGGCCGGGAGGTCTCGCTTTCGGCCGCCGGCCGTCCGATCACGCTGTCCACGTCCATTCGGTCCTCTGTCGTGCCGCCCTGCCCGCGCCCGTTCCCCTCCGCGGCACTTCGGTGACAGAGGGGCTTCTAGGCGGGGAGCGCGTCGGTCGTATTGCAGTTCCGTGAAGCTTTGATGACAGCGCGCCGCGCTGGCGCATGTCCTCAGCCGAGCGGCATGCGCCGCAGTGCCGCGGCCCGGCCGGTGGCGCCGGCCTGCATGAAGGCGCCGTCGGCGCCGGACAGGTTGAAGCGGGCGCCCATGGCAATATAGCGCGCCATGATCGTCTCCGTGTAGATGCCGCCCATGCCGGCGTATTTGCCGTGCCGGCGGGCCGCGGCGATCGCCTGTTCATAGGCGGCGGTCACGCGGGGGTGTTCGAACTGGCCGGGAATCCCCATCTCGGCGCAGAGGTCGTTGGTGCCGATCAGCAGCACGTCCACCCCCGGCACGGCGGCGATCGCCTCGGCGTGCTCGATCGCGGCCGGGGTTTCCAGCATCACCACGGTCAGGTTGGCCGCGTTCAGCGCCACCGCGGCATCGCCCACCGAGAGCGACCGCAGGCCGTAATGCGGCCCGATCCCGCCCATCGAGCGATGGCCGACCGGAGGGTATTTCAGCTTTTCGACCACCTCGCGCGCTTCGGCGGCAGTGTCCACGTGCGGGACGACGATGCCGAGCGCGCCGTTGTCCAGCATCCGCGTCGCCATCGAATACTCCCCGCGCGGCACCCGCACGATCGGGGCGATGCCGGCCGACAGGGCGGCCACGCTGATCTGCGCGGCGGCATCGAGCGAGAGGGTGCCGTGCTCGCAATCGAGGAACAGCCAGTCGTAGCCGGCCGCCTTCGCCGCCGGCGCGATCTCCACGCTGCGCACCAGGCGGACCGTGAAGCCGAGGGACAGCGCGCCCGATTCGAGCGCCGCGCGGGCTGGGTTGTGCAGGGCGGTCATGGGGGGATCTCCTCGGCCGGGGCGGGATGGGGTGGCACGGGACGGCGCCGGGGCCGGTGCGTCAACCCCCGGAAGGCCGCGTGGGGCCGCGGAACGGCGAGGGGCGCCGGGGTGGGCTAGCCCTGGGCGCCGGAGCAAGCTATGGAACGGCCCGTTCCGCCCCGGAGCTGCCGGCAACGCCTGCCTGCCGCCCGGGCGCGATGCGTGCGCCGTCCCGTTCGTCTAGAGGCCCAGGACTCCAGCCTTTCACGTTGGCAACACGGGTTCGAATCCCGTACGGGACGCCATTTCGGTATAAAACTGCGAACGCCAAACCTCGTCGATTTTCCGCCTTCGGCGGTGGGGCGGCGATGCGCGCCATCGACATGCCGAAGGCAGGGCAGCGCAGTCTTCTTTCCGGAGACTCCGCGATCCCTGGAGGACGCCGCGCGGGGCAGCGACCGCCAGGGTAAGCGCGATGTCCGGCTGGCGGCGAAGAAGACCCTGGGATTTCCTCCGCGGCGCCCCGTTCAGGCCATGCTCACCGACGAGAGGTTCACGAACCAGCTCTGCGCCGGCGCGAACCCCTTCAGCTTGGGCGAGAAGGCACGGGGATTGAGATCGTGGCAGATGAACAGCCACGGCGCCTGATCCACGACGATGCTGTGCGCCTCGGCCAGGAGTTTCGTCTGCATTGCCGTATCGTTGGTCGATTGCGCGGCATTCAACAGGTGATCGACTTTGGGCAGGCTCCAGTGCCCCCAGTTGAACCCATGCGGCGAGTAGCTTTTGGAATCGTAGTAGCGGAACATCGCCGCCGGATCGACCCAGCTGAGCGAGATGTTCACCCCTTGGTCGCCGTGCGATGGCGCCTGCTGGGGGGTGGCGCGCATCGCCACCAGCATGGTGCCCCATTCCACCACGTCGAAGCTCACGTCGATCCCGACCGCCTTGAAATTCGCCTGCAGATACTCATTCATCGGGATCGGCACCATCTGTCCGGAGCCAGAGGTGGAGATCATGATCTTGGCCTTCACTGGCTTATCCGGGCCGTAGCCTGCCTGCTTGAGCAGCGCCTTCGCCTTGGCAGGGTCGTAGGTATAATGTTCGGTGGGGCTGCCGTAATATTTCGTGCCCTTCGTGAACAGCGCGTCGGCCGGCGCGCCGGTGCCGTTGATGAGCTTGCAAAGATTGACCCGATCGATCGCGTAGTTCATCGCCCGGCGTACCCGCACATCGGCGAAGGGCGAGTCCTTCTCGGTATTCAGCACATAGGGGTAGGTGTGCGGATAGGGCCACAGGCTGATCGTGAAGCCCGCCGATTTCAGGGATGGGATCGCATCCGGCGCCGGCACCTCGATCCAGTCCACCTGGCCCGATCGCAGCGCGGCGACGCGCGTGGTCGCTTCCGGCATCGGGTAGAGTTCCA
>JAJZVS010000197.1 GCA_021845555.1 Pseudomonadota bacterium | reverse complement strand
TTTCTCCGGGTCCTCGATCTTCACCACTTCCATGCCGTGATCGGCCAGTTGCAGGCTCAGGACGTTACCGGCGACCAGGCGCGACAGATCGACGGCGCGCAGGCCATCGAGCGGCGCGGGGGCGGCGGGGTCGAAAACGATCTTCGGAATCATCGGGGGCGGTTGTCCTGAACGGTGGCGGGGCGTACTGTCGGGCCAGATGTCGGTGGCCCGCAAGGGCTGAAACGGGAACGCGACCGGGACCGCCGAGGCGGCCTCCCGGGCAGCGGCTGCCCCCGCAACTGAGCGCGGCGAGCCAGGCCCCACGATGCCATTGCCCCCGACCATCGGCCCCTGGCCGCTGGCCGCGGGGCGAGAAGGCGGGGCCAGACCCAGACCCGCGAGCCAGGAGACCGGCCGGCATCGAGACTGTGCGCACGCGACGGGCGGGGTGTACCGGCGCAGCGGGTGAACACCCGTAGGCGGCTGTCGTCCACAGAGACGGGGCCGCGCGCCGAAAGCGGCGGTCCCTTCGTCACGGAGGACCGCATGCGACGTTCCGTCGTCCTGCTGCTGCTGTCTGTTCCCACCGCCGCCCCCTTGGCGGCTGTTGCGGCCGATCCGGCCGCGCCGCAGGCTGGTGCCACGCTGGCCTCGGTGGTGGTCACCGCCACCAGGGTGCCCACCCCGGCCGAAGACATCCCGGCCGGCGTGAGCATCATCACCCGCGCCGAGATCGACCGGCGCGGCTACAACACCCTGGCCGATGCGCTGTCCGCCGTGCCGGGCCTGCGGCTGTCGCAATCCGGCGGGCCGGGCGGGTCGGCCAGCGCGTTCATCCGCGGCACCAACTCCGATCACGTGCTGGTGCTGCGCGACGGCATGCCGATCAACGATTCGTCGGATGCCAACGGCGCGTTCAACTTCGGCGTCGATACGCTGGCCGATGTCGAGCGGATCGAGATCATCCGCGGGCCGATGGCCGCGCTCTATGGCTCCGGCGCGATCGGCGGGGTGATCAACCTGATCACAAGGCGCGGCCACCAGCCGGGGGTGCATGTCGCGGCCGACCTCGCCGGCGGCTATCCGGCGCAGATCCGCGACAGCGCGGTGCTGTCGGGCACCGCGCGCGGGTTCGACTACGCCGCGATCGTGCAGACCGAGTCGCTGCGCGGCTACGACACCACGCCGCAGCGCATGCGCATCTACACCGGCACGCCGCAGGGCTACCGCGACCAGCTCGCGACGCTCAACCTGGGCTACACGCCGGTTCCCGGCACGCGGGTCTCGCTGCTGCTGCGCGCGCGGCATGCGGTGTTCGGCTTCAACGCGCTCGGCAGCCCGACCTATGACGCGGCCAATTCCACCGGGCGGGATTCCACGCTGCTCGGACGGGTCGGGGTGCGCTCCCTGATGGCGGGCGGCGTGTGGCAGACCGGGCTGTTCCTCGGCCGGTTCCAGCAGGACCGGCGCTACACCGAAGCGCTGGCGCCGGCCGATCCCAACCAGACCAGCAGCGATTCCCGCTACCACGGCTATCGCACCGATCTGCAATGGAACAACACGCTCTATCTGTCCGACCTGTTCACCTCCTCGGTGATCTCGGCGGCCGACGTGACGTTCGGGGTCGAGCGCACGGCCGACACCGCCAAGGTGCGCGTCGGCTATTCCTTTGCCGGATTTCCCTATCAGGAGAGCGCCGACGCCGCGATGACCGATGACGCCGCCTATGCCGGCGCCCAGGGCACGTTCTGGAAGCGGCTCACCGTGACCGGGCAGGTGCGCCAGGATCGCGTGCTGAACGACCGGCCGTTCACCTGGCGGCTCGGCGCGGTGCTCGATGTTCCCGTGGTCCGCACCCGCTTCAAGGCGGCCTATGGCACCGCGTTCCGCGCGCCTTCGCTGTTCGATCGCTACGGCGTGGATTCCTTCGGCTATGTCGGCAATCCGAACCTGCGGGCGGAAAGCGCGGCGGGCTGGGAGGCGGGCTTCACCACCACGATCCCCGCGCGCGGCCGGGCGGATTTCGCCGTGTTCGGCGCGACCTATTTCAATGAGCAGATCGACAACCTGATCGTCGCGGTGTTCACCCCGGTCGACACGGCGGTGAACATCGGCTCGGCGCATATCCAGGGGGTGGAGACCACGCTGGCGCTGCATCCGGCGGGCTGGCTGCGGCTGTCGGCAAGCTGGACCTACACGCAGCCGGAGAACGCCGACACCGGCGCCCTGCTGCTGCGCCGGCCGCAGAATACCGCGGCGGCGGATGCACGGATCATGCCCCTGCCGCGCCTGACCATCGCACCGGAACTGTTGTTCACCGGGGCGTTCCAGGACTATCTCAACGACAACAACGGGTTCAGCACCGGAACCATCGGCACCTCCGGCCAGGGGCTGATCGCCAACCTCACCGTCAGCTATGCGCTCACGCCGCGGGCGACGCTCTATGTGAACGGCACCAATCTGTTCGGGTCGCGGTTCGAGCCGGTGAACGGCTACCAGACGCCGGGTCCGGGCGTGATCGGGGGCGTGCGGCTGCGGCTGTAGCCGGCCGTCGGGGGCCGGCTATCGGTTCGCCCCCTACCGGTTCGCGCCGGGCACCCACAGCACGTCCGCCGCGCCGTTGTCGTTCAGCACGCGCGAGAGCACGAACAGGTGATCGGAAAGGCGGTTCAGATAGCGGATCGCCGCGCCGGTCACTGCCTCCGCCGCCGCCAGTCGCACCGCCGCGCGCTCGGCGCGGCGGACGATGGTGCGCGCGAGATGCGCCGCCGCCGCCGCCCCCGTGCCGCCCGGCAGGATGAAGCTGGTCAGCGGCGGCAGCGCGGCGTTCATCGCCTCGACCTCGGTCTCCAGCCGCAGGACCGGCCCGTCGGTCATGCGCAGCCGCGCGCCGGCCTCGCCCGGCACCGCCAGATCGGCGCCGAGGTCGAACAGATCGTTCTGGATCCGCGCCAGCGCCGCATCGGCCGCCGGCGCGTCGGTTCCGTCCACGCCCCGCAGGCTCGCGCGCAGAACCCCGATCGCGGCGTTGGCCTCGTCCACCGCGCCGATCGCCTCGATCCTGGCGGTATCCTTGCGCAACCGCGCGCCGTCGCCGAGCGAGGTCTCCCCGCCGTCGCCGCCGCGCGTCACCACCCGGTCGATCCGTACCATGCGCCTGCCCCCGGCGCCGCGTTTTCCTCCGGCGGCGCGTTTTCCTGGCTACGCGCGATCGCGCCCCGGTGCTAGTGTCGTGCCGGAAACAGCCGCAAGGGAGGGCTTCAACATGGCACGCGTGGCACTGGTCACCGGCGGAACGCGCGGCATCGGCGCGGCGATCAGCAAGCAGCTGGCCGCCCAGGGGCGCCTCGTGGTCGCGAACTATGCCGGCAACGAGGCAGCGGCGGCGGCCTTCCGGGCCGAAACCGGGATCGAAATCGTGAAGTTCGACGTGAGCGATTACGAAGCCTGCCGCGAAGGCGTGGCGCATATCCTGGCCGAGCACGGCCCGATCGAGATCCTGGTGAACAACGCCGGGATCACCCGCGACGGCACCCTGGCGCGGATGTCGCGCGACATGTGGGACGCGGTGATCGATACCAACCTCGGGTCCTGCTACAACCTGTGCAAGCTGACGTTCGAGGGGATGCGCGAGCGCAAGTTCGGTCGCGTCGTCAACGTCGGCAGCATCAACGGCCAGGCCGGGCAGTACGGCCAGGTGAACTATGCCGCCGCCAAATCCGGCATCCACGGCTTCACCAAGGCGCTGGCGCAGGAGGGTGCCCGGTTCGGCATCACCGTCAACGCGATCGCGCCGGGCTATGTCGATACGGAAATGGTGCGCGCGGTACCGGCCGACGTGCTGGCCAAGATCGTCGCCCGCATCCCGATGGGCCGGCTCGGCCATGCCGAGGACATCGCCCGCGGGGTCGCCTTCCTTACCGCCGACGATGCCGACTTCGTTACCGGCAGCACGCTGTCGATCAACGGCGGGCAGCATATGTATTGAAGCCCGCGTCCGCACCGGGTCTCCCCGACGCGCCGGCCATCCGCTCGGCGCGGCGCTGGATCCGGCGCGGTGGTGGACTCGGATCGGCACATGCGTTAGCCCAATCCTCATGCGCCAGACATGCTCACGAACCCCATGACCGCGCGCCAGTCCGCGACGTCCGAGCAGGAGGTCGCGCAATTGATCGTCGCCACGCTGAACCTCGACATCGCCCCCCAGGACATCCCGGCGGATGCGCCGCTGTTCGGGGAGGGGCTCGGTCTCGATTCGATCGACGCGCTGGAACTGGCGCTCGCGATCTCGCGCACCTACGGGTTCGAACTGCGCTCGGACGATGCCCGCGACCGTCAGGTCTTCGCCTCGTTGCGCAGCCTGGCGGGCTATATCGACGAGACCCGGACCAAGTAGCCCCACGCATGGCGGAGGCCGGGGGGTACAGCGTCCCGCTCCTGGCCCGGGCGCCGGGCGACATTCTGTTCCGCCTGCCCGGACAGAGCGTGAGCGCCGCGGCCTTCCTCGCCGCCGCGCGCGCCCTGGCCGCGCGCCTGCCGGCGGACGGCCCCCCAGGAGCGCTGGTGGGTGCCCCCAGGGGGGGGGCCATAGGGGTGCCGGTGGTCAATCTCTGCACCGATCGCTTCGGCTTCGCCCTCGGCTTCGCCGCCTGCCTGCTGCGCGGGCGGGTCAGCCTGCTGCTCGGCGATCGTTCGGCCCCGCGCCTCGCCGCGCTGGCGGCGGCGTATCCGGGGCTGCACGCGCTGATCGACGCCCCGACGCCGGATCTCGCGTTGCCGGCGACAATGGTGGGAACCGAGCCACCGGCCGCGGCCCGCTCCGGCGAACCTCTGCCCGCGTTTCCTGCGGACCGGCTGGCGGCGATCGTGTTCACCTCCGGCAGCACCGGGGAGCCGGTGGGGCATCGCAAATCCTGGGGGGCGCTGGCCGCCCGCAGCATCGACGCCGGCCGCCGCTTCCGGCTGCGTCCCGACCGCCCAGCCGCGATCGTCGCCACCGTGCCGCCCTATCATATGTACGGGTTCGAGACCTCGGTCCTGCTGCCCTTGCATGCCGCGGCGGCCAGCTGGTGCGGCCCGGCCTTCTATCCGGTCGATGTCGCCGCCGCCCTGGCCGCCTGCCCGGAACCGCGCGTGCTGGTGACCACGCCGCTGCAATTGCGCGCGCTGCTCGCCGCGCCCGGCAGCCTGCCGCCGCTGGCGCGGGTGATTTCCGCCACCGCCCCGTTGCCGGTCGAGATGGCGGCGGCGGCGGAGCACCGCTGGGGCACCGAGGTGTGGGAGATTTTCGGCGCCACCGAGGTCGGCTCCATCGCCTCCCGCCGCACCGTCGCGGGCGAGGTCTGGCAGAGCTACCCGCGCGTCCGCCTGCGGCAGTCATCTGCGCCGGCGCGGGTGCCGGCGGGCGTGGCCGCGGACGATGATCCCCCCGCCGCCGGCGTCGCGGTACATGCCCCGCATGCCATGCCGTGGCCGCTGAGCGATCGGCTGGAACTGTGCGACCCCACGCGGTTTCGTCTGCTCGGCCGGCGCACCGATCTGGTGAAGCTGGGCGGGCGGCGGGTCTCGCTGGCCGGGCTGACCCGCATCCTGACCGGGATCGAGGGGGTGGAAGACGGGGTTTTCGTCGCGCCGGACGATCTGGAAACCGAGCCCACCGCGCGGTTGCTCGCCTTCGCCGTGGCGCCGCGCCTGACGTCCGACGACATCCTGGCGGCGCTGCGGGCGCGGATCGAGCCGCTGTTCCTGCCGCGCCGGGTCGTGCGGGTGGCACGGCTGCCGCGCGACCCGCTTGGCAAGCTGCCGGCGGGCGCGCTCGCCGCCTTGCGCGCGCAGGCCGACGATGCCTGAGCGGGCGAACCTTGAGCCCGCACGCGGGGCGCTACCCCCCGCGGGCACCGCCGCGATGCGTATCCCCGCCGCGCATCCCTGCCTTCCCGGCCATTTCCCCGGCCAGCCGGTGGTGCCGGGCGTGCTGCTGCTGGATGCGCTGGCCGTCGCCCTGGCCAGCGCGGTCCCCTCGGTCCGGCTCGCGCGGCTTGCCCGGGTCAAGTTCGCGGCGCCGGTGCTGGCGGAGCAGACGGTGCTGCTCCGTTGGGAACCGACGGCGCCCGGACGCGTCGCCTTCACGGGCACGGTGGCGGGGGCGGAGGTGCTGTCGGGCCAGGCCGAACTCGCCCCGGCGCCGGGCGGCGAGGCAGGCGAAGCATGACGGCACTCCCCTGGAACCGCCGGGTCGAGCGCGGCCACGCCGGGCTGATCCGGGTGATGCTCTGGCTCACGCTGCGGCTCGGCTGGCGCACCGGGCGGGTGCTGCTCTATCCGATCACCCTCTATTTCTTCCTTGCCGCCCCCGGCGCGCGCGCCGCCTCGCGCGGCTTCCTCGCCCGCGCGACCGGCCGGCCGGTTTCGTCCGCCGCCGTTTTCCGCCACCTGTTCGCCTTCGCGGCGATGCTGCTCGATCGGGCGTTCTTCCTCACCGGGCGCACCGAACGCTACGCGATCTCGGTGCGCGGCCTCGATCGCCTGACGGCGGCGTTGGCCGAGGGGCGGGGGGTCGTGCTGCTCGGCGCCCATCTCGGCAGTTTCGAGGTGCTGCGGGCCTTCGCCCGTGCCGCGCCGGTGCCGGTCCGGATGCTGATGTATCGGGCCAATGCCGGGGCGTTCAGCCGGCTGATCGAGCGGCTGGATCCTGATATGGCCGCCTCGATCATCGAGATCGGCCAGCCCGAGTCGATGCTGCGGGTGCACGAAAGCGTCGCGCGCGGAGAGATCGTCGGCATCCTGGCCGATCGCGCGCCGGCCCGCGGCACCGCCGGCGCCGGCATCACGGACCGCGGGGCGCAAACCCTCAGCGTCCCGTTCCTCGGTGCCCCGGCGGCTTTCCCGACCGGCCCGTTCCGGCTGGCCGCCAGCCTGGGCGCGCCGATCCTGCTGTTCTTCGGAATTGCCGCAGGACCAAGGAAATACGACCTTATCTTCGAGTCCTTTACGCCCCCCGTGGCGGCCAACCGGCGGGACGCGCTGCACGGGGCGGTGCTCTGCTATGCTGCGCGGCTCGCGCAGCACGCCCGCGCCGCGCCGTTCAACTGGTTCAATTTCCATGATTTCTGGGACAACCCGCCCGATGCGCCGTCGCCTTCTGCTGCTGGCCCCGTGCCTCCTGCCGGCCATCCCGCTGTCGGCGACCGCCCAACTGGCAATGGCCCAACCGGCGGCGACTCAGGCGCCCGCAGCGGCGGCGCCC
>JAJZVS010000196.1 GCA_021845555.1 Pseudomonadota bacterium | reverse complement strand
TGGATGCCGAGCTTGCGGCGATCGCCGACGGCGCCGCCGCCCGCGCGGCGCTGGCCCGGCAATGGGGGCAGGAGATCGCCGCCGGCATCGGGCTTGCGGTGCTGGCGCTCGTGCTCGGGATGGCGGCGCTTGGCTAAGGCCGCCGCGGGTGCCGGGGGGAAGACGAAACGGATGGGAGGCCGGCCGAAGGGCAAGCCCGGCAAACTGCGCGGCGGCGGGGCGGAGGCGGGTGCGCGGTCCTCGCTCGCCTGGCTGCAAGGGCTGCTGTGCGGCGGGATGGTGGCGTTGGCCCCGGCGCTGGCGCTGCTGCTCGGCGCGCTGGCGGCGCCGGGCCTGCTGGCGCTGGCATTCGACCGCTCCCCCGGCCGCCCGGTGTTGCGGGCGGTGGCGCTGTGCAACCTCAGCGCTTGCGTCGGTCCGGTGCGGGCGTTCTGGGCGAGTGGCCACCGCCTGGATGCCGGCCTTGCGCTGATCGGCGATCCGCGCGTCCTCGGCCTCGCCTGGGCGGCGGGCGCGGCGGGCTGGCTGCTGGGCGAGTGCCTGCCGCTGGCGATCCGGGTGCTGCTGGAAGCCGCCACCGCGGCGCGCGCGGCCCGGTTGCGCGCGCGCCGGGGGCGGATCGGCCAGGAGTGGCTGTGGCCCGATCCGCAATGAGGCGCGGCGCTGTTACGCCGCCGCCTCGAACTGCGGGAACAGCACGTTGTTCTCCAGGTGGATGTGCTGGGTCAGGTCGTCGCGGAACTTGCCGAGGCCGGCATAGAGCGCGCGGAAAGTGGTGCAGGCTTCCGGGGGCAGCGTGAGATCGTCGGTCAGCCCCGCCATCAGGCGCAGCTCCGCCCCGTGGTCGTCGTGCTCGCCGCGCATCATCGCGATCGGCCCGAAGGCCATCGCTCCGGCGCGCTCGGGGGAGGCCGAGCGCAGCAGCGGGAACAGGATCATTTCCTCCTTCCCCATGTGCGACACCAGATCGTCCTCCATGCGTTCCAGCAGCTCAGCCAGCCCGGCCGGGGTGCCGGGCTTGCCGCGATGCACCGCCTCCACCTTGCGGGCGAGGCGGATCAGCTCGGGCAGCTCGCGCCGGTGCACGGCGTGGTAGCGCGCCAGGATCAGGTCGATCAGCTCGTCCGGGGCGCGCGGGGCTTGCTCGGCCGCGGCGGGGTCCAGCGCCGCCAGCTCGGCGGCGATCGCGGCCGGATCGATTCCGCGCGCGGCGGCGGCGTCGGCGAGGCTTGCCTGACCGCCGCAGCAGAAATCGAGCTTGTGGCGGCGGAACACCGCGGTCGCGCCGGGCAGCGCGGCGGCGAGCGCGCCCAAGGGGCGCTCCATCAGAGTGGGGTGCAGCAGCGTGGCGTCGGTGGTGGACATGGCTCTCGTCTCCGGGCGCGGTTCGGGGTAAGTGGTATTCAGGCATCCCATTCGTAGCCGCCTATATAAGCACTTGCAATACCCATTTCCCGGAGCCGCCCGATGCGCCTGACCGCCTTCACCGATTTCGGCCTGCGCCTGCTGATGCGCCTGGCCGGCCGCCCCGACACCGTGCTCAGCACCGAGACGGTGGCGCGGGAGTTCGCGATCTCCCGCCATCATTTGCAGAAAGTGGTGCAGAACCTGGCCGCCGCCGGCTTCGTCCGCACCCGGCGCGGCGCCGGCGGCGGGGTGGAACTGGCCCGCCCGGCCGGGGAGATCCGGCTGGGGGAGGTGGTGCGCGCGCTGGAGCAGGAACAGGCGATGGTCGAGTGCTTCCGCGCCGATGGCGGGGAATGCCGCCTGACCCCGTTCTGCCGGTTGCGCGGCGAACTGGCGCGGGCGGAGGCGGCGTTCCTGGCGAGCCTCGATCGCACCACCCTGGCCGAGTGCGCCTATGGCGGTGAACTGGCGCCGCTGGCGCGCTGAGCGTTGGCGGCAGAACCCCCGCTGCGTGGACGCGTGGTGCGGTCTCTGGCAGCCTTCGATTCCACCCGACAGGAGCCTGCGCCCATGCCCACCCTCGGCGAGGTTCTGCTCGATGCGCTGAAGGCGCATGGCGCGCGGGAAATCTTCGGCCTGCCCGGGGATTTCGTGCTGCCGTTCTGCAAAACGATCGAAGACAGCGCCACCCTGCCGTTCTACACGCTCAGCCATGAGCCGGCGGTGGGGTTTGCCGCCGACGCGGCGGCCCGCTTCCACGGCGGCCTCTCGGTCGCGGTGGTCACCTGGGGCGCCGGCGCGTTCAACCTGGTGAACCCGATCGCGGGGGCCTATGCCGAGCGGGTGCCGGTGGTGGTGATCTCCGGCGCCCCCGGCGTGACCGAGCGCGCGTCGGGATGGCAGTTGCACCACATGGCCCGCGCGCTGGATACGCAAACGCGCATCTTCGCCGAGATCACCTGCGATCAGGCGGTGCTGACCGACCCGCGCACCGCGCCGGCGGAGATCGCGCGGGTGTTGCGCTCCGCGCGCGAGCGTTCGCTGCCGGTCTATCTGGAACTGCCGCGCGACCTGGTGGGCGCGGCGGCGGAACCGGTTGTGCCGCTGCCGCCGCGTCCGGCCGCCCCCGAGGCCCTGGCCGAATGCGCCGACGAGATCCTGGCCCGCCTCGCCGGCGCAGAGCGCCCGGTGCTGCTGGTCGATGTCGAGCTGCGCCGCTTCGGCGCGGAGCGGGCGGCGGCGGCGCTGGCCCGGCGGCTCAACATCCCGGTGGTCACCACCTTCATGGGGCGCGGCCTGCTGAGCGCGGATCAGGACATGGTGGCCGGCACCTATCTCGGCGCCGCCGGGCAGCCGGACGTCACCGCGCTGGTGGAGGGATCGGACGCGCCGCTGCTGCTCGGCGTGATCCTGTCCGACACGAATTTCGCCGTCTCCGTGCGGAAGATCGACATGCGCCGGGCGATGCTCGCGATCGACCGGGAGGTACGGATCGGCCATCACGTCTATCCCGACATCCCGCTGGCCGCGCTGCTGGACGCGCTGCTCGCCCGCGCCCCGGCCGCGCCCGCGAGGGTGGGGCGGAGCTTTGCCCCGGCGCGCTATCCGCACGGGCTGGTGGCGGACGCGACGGCGCTGGTGCCGTCCGATATCGCTTGCGCGGTGAACGACCTGTTCGCCGCGACGGGACCCATGCCGATCGCCGCCGACATGGGAGATTGCCTGTTCACCGCCACCGAGATCGCCGCCGCCGGGCTGGTTGGCCCTGCCTACTACGCCGGCATGGGCTACGGCGTGCCCGCCGGCCTCGGCGCGGCGGTGGCGACCGGGGAGCGCCCGCTGATCCTGGTGGGGGACGGCGCGTTCCAGATGACCGGCTTCGAACTCGGCAACTGCCGCCGCTACGGCTGGGATCCGATCGTCATCGTGTTCAACAACGCAAGCTGGGAGATGCTGCGCGTGTTCCAGCCGGAATCGCGGTTCAGCGATCTCGACGACTGGGGGTTCGCGCGGCTGGCCGACGATCTGGGCGGGGAGGGCGTGCGGGTGCGCACGCGGGGCGAACTCGCCGCGGCGCTGACCCAGGCGCGGGCCCGCCGCGGACGGTTCCAGTTGATCGAGGCGATGTTGCCGCGCGGTGCGACATCGGACACGCTGGCCCGGTTCGTCGCCGGGTTCCAGGCCGCCCGGGCGCGGCCGGCGGGGAGCCGATAGGCCCCTGATTTCGCGGCAGGACCGGATGTGCCGGGGCTGGGGTTCAGAACGGCACTTCGTATTCCAGCTGCCAGCGCACCGCCCCACGCGGCGAGGCCGAGGTCAGGCCGAACAGATAGCCAACCTGGTATTTCAGCGTGCCCCACGGGGCGAGGCTTACCGCCCCCACCACCACCGGCCCGGCCAGGACCTCCTGCCTGTCGAAGCTCCCGGCATGGGCGAGATCGGGAATCGCGCCGTAGATCTCGATCGCCGGCGACAGGCGGGGATCGACATACAGCATCGATTGCCACGCATACGCGAGCCCGGTCGCCGCGCTTCCGTCGGGTCCGACATCGTGGGTCAGGAACAGATTGAGCGTGTGCACGCTGTCGGTGCCGTGGAAATCCGACAGTTCCCGCTGCACGATCGGCCCGAACGTGACGGATCCGGCCTGGCCGTGCGGGGTCGCGGCGGAATACTCGGCGTAGAAGCCGAGGTTGAACGCGTACTCGCCGGTCGGGGTGAGCTGGAACGTGTTCTCCATCGTCATCGCGTCCAGCTTCAGGTTCTGTCCTGGCGCGGCCTGCATCTCCCCTTCGAGCTCCACCATCCAGAACGGCAGCACGCCGACGCCCACGGCGTCGCTGTAGCTTTGCGCGCGATCGAAGGCGGAGCCGCGGCGGCCGAAGCTCAGCAGCCCGTTATGCTCGAACTCGACCTCCCGGTAGTCCACCGCCGGCCAGCGCACGTGCAGATCCGCCCGCGCCGGCGGGGCCGCGGCCAGGAAGCCGCCGCCCGCCAGCGTCAACGCGACGGCGAGCGCGGCGCGCCGGCGCCGCTCGGCGCGCGCCATCGCCCACATCGGCACGCCGATCGCCAGCAGCGTCGCGGCGTAGGCCAGCAGTTGCACCCCCGCCGGGCGCGCGACATAGCCCACCAGGGTGTGCAGGACGCGGCCGGGAATGCTGTCCTCGGACAACAGGAACGAGGTGTTCCAGATCTGGTCGCCGAACGAGGGGATCAGGTCTGCCTGCACCAGCAGCCCCGCTGCCTGCGCCGCCAGCCCGGCCGCGAGCAGCAGTACCAGCCAACTGGTCACCGCGAACAGGTGCTTGAGCGGGATCCGCAGCAGCCCGCGATACAGCACCGCGCCCGCCACCGCGCCGGCGGCGAGGCCGAGCGCGGCGCCGCCCAGCATGGCACCGACGCCGACATGGCCGGAGGCGGCGATGCCATAGACGAACAGCACCGTCTCCGACCCTTCGCGCAGCACCGCGGCGCCGGTCACCACCGAGAGCGCGGCGAGCGGCCGGCTGCCCGTGACCACCGCCTGGCCCAGCGCGCGCGCCGCGCGGGCCATCTCGCGGCCATGCCGGGCCATCCAGATATTGTGCCAGCCCAGCATCCCCACGGCGAGCAGCAGCACGGCGCTGGTGAGCAGTTCCTGCCCGGCGCCGGCGAAGGCATCCGCGATGGCGGCGGCAAACCCGGCCACCAGGGCCGCCCCCAGGAGGCCGCCGGCGATTCCGGCGGCGACATAGGCGCCCCGGCGCCGCACGCCGACCGCGGCGGCCAGCACGATCCCTATGATGAGGGCGGCTTCCAGCACCTCGCGGAAGACGATCACGGCCACGGCGAGCATCCCGGCGCCCCCTACTTCGCTACCATTCGGCCGCGCGTCTGCGGGTCGAAATCGTCGAAGAAAACATAAGGACCCGGGCGCAGCGGCCCGACGTAGATCACCACCCGGGCGCCGGCCGGAACCACGACCTCGCGGCGGAGATCGCTCGATTCGAACTCCGCCGGGGCGGTGCCCTTGTTGGCGACGTGCAGGATGAATTTCTGTCCGGCGGGAACCGTCAGTTCGGCGGGGGAGAACTGGTGGCCGGCGAGTGTCAGGTCGAAGGATGGGCGCGCGGCCCGCGCCGGACCGGCG
This sequence comes from Pseudomonadota bacterium, assembly GCA_021845555.1. Classification (GTDB taxonomy): domain Bacteria; phylum Pseudomonadota; class Alphaproteobacteria; order Acetobacterales; family Acetobacteraceae; genus JAJZVS01. Next base: position 1,725 of record JAJZVS010000196.1, on the reverse strand, counting down.
AGGGGTGCGGGGAGGAGGAGCAGGGCGGCAAAGGCATGGCGGCGCATCGGCGGCTCCGGTCGCAATTGCGAGTTACTCGCAGTTGCATGAATTCGTCGCGCCGCGCAAGCCCGCGCCGGCCCGCCCGTTCGGCGGCCCTGCGGCTGCGTCACGGCGTGCCTTTGGCCCCGGTCCCGCGCCACCGCGCACCAGCGCGACGCCGCCCTCTGATTTGCCCCCCGTGCGCTCTCGTCGCACGATGCGGGCATCGGGGCAGCGAAGGATCAGGGGATGGACACGGACTACCTCGTGATCGGCGCCGGCTCGGCCGGCTGCGTGATCGCCAGCCGGCTCAGCGAGACCGGGGCGCGCGTCACCCTGCTCGAAGCCGGTCCGCCCGACCGCAATCCGTGGATCCATATCCCCGCTGGCGTGCTCAAGCTGCTGGCCCATCCGGTGGTCAACTGGAACTACACCGCCGCGGCCGGACCGGGCAGCGCCGGGCGGGAAATCCACTGGCCGCGCGGCAAGACGCTCGGCGGCTCGTCCTCGATCAACGGCATGCTCTATGTGCGGGGCAACCCCGCCGATTACGACGGCTGGGCGCAGATGGGCTGCCGCGGCTGGAGCTTCGCCGACGTTCTGCCGTTCTTCCGCCAATCCGAGGACTACGCGCCCGGCGATCCGGAAATCCGCGGCAAGGGCGGCGTGCTGCGGGTGGAGGACTACCGCACCATCCTGCCGCTGACGCATCGTTTCATCGAAGCCGCGCGCGCCGCGGGCCATCCCTACAACCCCGACCTCAACGGCAGGACGCAGGACGGCGTCGGCTACTCGCAGATGACGCGCAACGGCCGGTTCCGCGGCTCGACCGCGCGGACCTTCCTCGCCGCCGCGCGCGGCCGGTCCAATCTGCGGGTGGAAACCGACGCGCTCGCCACGCGGCTGTTGTTCGAGGGCACGCGCTGCGTCGGCGCCGCCCTGCGCCAGCGCGGCCAGGACCGCGAGATCCGCGCGGCAAAGGAGGTGATCCTGTGCGGCGGCGCGGTGAACTCCCCGCATCTGTTGCAGATCTCCGGCATCGGCCCGGCCGCGCATCTGGCCGCGATCGGCGTGGACGTGCGGCGCGATCTGCCCGGGGTCGGGGCCAATCTGCAGGATCACTACGTGGCGCGGGTCTCGCATCGCGTGCGCGGCGCGATCTCGATCAACGAGCTCGCGCGCGGGGTGCGGCTGGCCGGCCAGGTGGCGCGGTTCTTCCTGATCGGCAACGGCGCGCTGACCTTCGGCGTCACCTCCGCCCAGGTCTTCGCCCGCTCGCGCGAGGGGCTCGCCAGCCCCGATCTGCAACTGCTGTTCACGCCGGCGAGCTACGACGCGCTGCGCTTCGGCGCGTTGGAGCGCGAGGGCGGCATGACGGTGGCGATCTGCCCGGTGCGCCCCGACAGCCGCGGCACGATCATGGCGGTCTCGGCGGACCCCTTCGCCAAGCCAAGGATCGATCCCAACTATCTGTCCGCGGCGTCGGACGGCCAGGTGCTGCTCGCCGGGATGCGCATGACGCGGGAGATTTTCGCCCAGGCGCCGATCGCCGCGCACAGCGTGGTGGAAACGCTGCCCGGGCCCGAGGTGACCTCCGACGCCGCGTTGCTCGACTACTATCGCGGCTACGGCACGACGATCTTCCACCCCGTCGGCACCTGCCGGATGGGCGAGGATCCCGGCTTCGCGGTGGTCGATTCCCGG
>JAJZVS010000195.1 GCA_021845555.1 Pseudomonadota bacterium | reverse complement strand
AGCTGGCGAACCGCCCTCCGGGACCATCCCGACCGCGGGGCCGACCGCGGGGCCGACCGAGCTCACCGTGCAGGTGATGGGCCTGACCGGGCCGTCCGGCGTGCTGCCGCGCGCCTATAGCGAGGCGGTGATGCTGGCCCTGCGCGCCCGCTCGCGCGGGTTGCACCGGTTCCTCGATCTCCTGGCGCATCGCCCCATCGCCTTCTTCGCCCGCGCCGGCACCAAATACCGCCCGGCCCGCGCGGCGGAGACCGCGCTCGCCTCCGGCCGGCCCGACCCGATCGCGGACGTGCTGCTGGCGCTGACCGGCTACGCCACGCCCAACCTCGCCCCCCGCCTGCTGGCGGGGACCGATCCGCTGCTGCACTACGCCGGGCTGTTCGCCATGCGGCCGCGCTCGGCCGACCGGCTGGCGGCGCTGGTATCGGACTGGCTCGGCCGGCGGGTGGAGGTGATCGAATTCGCCGGCGCCTGGCTCAGCCTGCCGCCCGACCAGCGCACCCGCCTGCCGCGCGGCGCGCTCGCCGGGACATGGAACCGGCTCGGCGTCGATGCGGCGGCCGGCATCCGCGCGTGGGACCCGCAGGCGCGCATCATCCTGCGGATCGGTCCGCTCGATCGCGCCGGGTTCGCGCAGCTGCTGCCGGATCGGCGGGCGCTGCACCGGCTGGTTTCGCTGGTGCGCGCCTATCTGGGGTTCGAGACCGGGTTCGCCATCAACCTCGTGCTGGCCATCGACCAGATCCCGCCGCTGCGGCTCGATACGGTATCGGACCCGCCGCCGCGGCTCGGATGGAATTGCTGGCTGCCGCGCGCGCGCGGCGGGCTCAGCGGGCCGGGCGACGCCGCCGACGCGGTGTTCGACGCCGAAGTGATCGAAGCGCAACAAGCAAGGGTATGAAGCATGAGCGGCTGGGGCAGCGGCTACGTCACCGACGTGACCTACCTTCCGGCCTATTACCGCCAGCAATCGCCGGCGGTGATGGCGATCGCGGCGGCGCTGGGCGGGGTTGCCTGCGACCTGCCGGCGCCGGACGCCGCGATCCATTATCTCGAACTCGGCTGCGGCCTTGGCTTCGGGGCGACCCTGCTGGCGGCGAGCAATCCCGGCTGGCAGGTCACCGCGATCGATTTCAATCCGGCGCATATCGCCGAGGCGCGCCGCACCGCCGCCGCCTGCGGGCTGGCGAACATCCGCTTCCTTGAGGCCGATCTGGCCACCCTGGCCGAGGATCAGGTCGGGCGCGACCTGCCGGGGGCCGATTTCGTCAGCCTGCACGGGGTCTGGAGCTGGGTGCCGGCGCCGGTGCAGGCCGGCATCGTGCGGCTGCTGGCGGCGAAGGTGAACCCGGGCGGGGCGGTGCATCTGAGCTACAACGCCCTGCCCGGCTGGAGCGGCGGGCTGGCCTTGCAGCGGCTGCTGCGCGAGGCCGGCAAGCGGCTCGGCTACCGCAGCGACCGCCAGGCGGAGGAGGGGCTCAAGCTGGTACGCGCGCTGCAGGCGACCGGGGCGAAGGAGTTGCAGTCCCCGATGGCGCGGGAATTGCTCGAACGCCTGGGCAGCGTGCCGCCGGCTTATCTGGCGCATGAATACATGAACGAGAACTGGAAGCCGCTGTTCCACGCCGAGGTGGCGCAGGCGCTCGCGCCCGCGAAGCTGGAATTCGTCGCCTCGGCGGATCTCATCAACAATTTCGCCGCGCTCACCCTGACCGAGGAGCAGCGCGCCCTCGCCCGCCCGTTCGACGACCCGCTGCTGCGCGAACTGATCGGCGATGTCTGCACCGGACGCATGCTGCGCCACGACGTGTTCGTGCGCGGCGCGCGCCGGATCGATCCCAGGGTGCGCGACGCCGGGCTGCGCGAGATCTGGCTGGCCGGCAATATCCCCGAAGCCGAGATGCGCTACGAACTTGAGACGCCGTCCGGCACCGCGGAACTCTCCCCCGGTTTCTACCGCCCGATCATGACGGCGCTGCAGGACGGGCCGCGCCGGGTGGGCGATCTGCTGACCCTGCCCGAACTCGGCGGGGCGCGCGACAATCCGGCCGAGCTCGTGGGCGTGCTGGTGGGGCTCGGCGCGGCGGTGCCGGTGCTGCGTCCGGGCGCGCCGCCGCACCCCGCGGCGCAGCGCTTCAACCGGCATTTCGCCGCCGCGCTGCGACAGGATTCGTTGGAGACCGTCTTTCTTGCCCCGGCGGTCGCCAGCCATGCGGTGGGCGGCGGGTTGAGCGCGACCCAGATCGATCTGTTCGTGCTCGACCGGATCCGGGCGGGGGAGACGGTTGCCGACGTGCCGGCCTGGATCGCCGCGCTGCGCCCGGTCGATGCCGACAGCCGGCGCAAACTGCAAGCGGCGCTGGACGCCAGCCTGGCCGGGCGGATGCGGCTGCTGCGGGCGGGGGGCGCGGTGTGAGATGGGCGAAACAAGCAGGGACGAAACAGGCGGGCACGAAACAGGTGGGGGCAAATTCCCCGTCGCCAAAGCGGCGCCAGATGCTATAAATGAGCCACCCACTCGGTGAGGAAACCAAACATGCGCTCGATCGTCGCCTTCTCGCTCGCCGTTCCGCTGGCGCTGACGGCCGTTCCGGCACTCGCGCAGAACGCGCCCTCCGCCTCGCAGATCATCCAGTCGCTCAAGCCCAGCGGCAACCTGACCGCGGGCGGCACGCGCGGCATCCGCTTGGTCGCCCCGAACGCCAGCCCCGCCCAGCCGGCGGCGCTGCGTCAGGCGCCCGCCCGGGTGCCGGGCGCCACCCACGCCTCCGTCAGCGCCGCGGTTCCCTCCGCCCCGGCGGTGAACCTGACCGTCGATTTCGCCACCGGGTCCGCCGTGCTGACGCCACAGGCGAAGCGCACGCTCGACCAGCTCGGCAAGGCACTGAGCAGCCAGGACCTCAGCCAGTACCGCTTCCGGATCGAGGGGCATACCGACACCGTGGGCACTGCGGCCCAGAACCTGTCGCTGTCGCAGCAGCGCGCCGCCGCAGTGGCGTCCTATCTCGAGCAGACCTACGCGATCGCGCCGAGCCGGCTGCAGCCGGTCGGCATGGGCGAACACGGGCTTCTGGTGCCGACGCCGCCGCAGACGCCGAATCCCGAAAATCGCCGGGTCGAAGTCATCAACCTCGGCGCTTGAACGACGGTGCCCGGCCTGGCGGGTCCGGCCGATCGCCCAGGCGGCGAGCCGGCCCGCCGATCGGGCTCCCTCCCGCCGGGCGTGCGCCGATCCGGACAGTTCGGGGCGCCCCGCCACCCTTCCAGGTTCCGCCCGCGGCGCGCGTGCGTGGCGCATGCCGCCGCTTGACGGTGCCGGTGTCCGCCACGTAGCGAGGTGCCGGAGATGACCCCGCCCGGCCCCGAAAACGACACCGTGCGAATCCGGCTGGCGCCCGGGCAGCTGCGGCCGACCGGTCCGCAGGCCCCCGCCGCGTCGCCCCAGGCGGCGAAGCCCCCGTCTCCGTCTCCGCCGCCAACTGCCGGGCCGCGCCCGCGTCTTCCGGCATGGGCGATCGCCGTAGTCGCCGCGCTGCTGCTCGGCTTTGGACTGGGCAGTTGGCTGTTCTGGCCCCGCCCCGCAACGCCCCCGCCGGTGCCCCGGGCGTCGCCCCCCTTGGCGTCGGCGATCATCCCGCCGGCGGCGGCCCCGGTCGCCCCCCCGCCCACGGCCGCGCCGCCCGTTGCCGCTCCGGTTGCCGCACCTCAGGCCTCCCCTCCCCTGGCCCCGCCGGCCACAGCCCCGGCCGCCGCGGTTCCCGCCTTCATCATCCGCACCGCCGACCGTCGGCAGATCCTCGCCGACGTGCCAGACCACCTGACCGTGTTCCGTTTCGCCGCCAATCCGCGGATCGTGGTGCTGGATTTTCCGTCGCTGCGGATGCAGGGGCTGATGCTCGACCGGGTGGCCGCGCTGATCGAGAAGGCCGGGCTGCCGCGCGACCGCGTGGTGAGCGAGGCCGAGCTGCTGGCCGCGATCCATGCGCACGGCGACACCATCTCCACCTACTATTACGGACACGACTATTCCGCCGCCGACCTGGTGCGGTTCTTTGCGCTGGCCCAGGCGGACCATATCGCGCTCAACCCGCAGGAACAGCGGCTGCACGCGCTGATGAGCCAGCTCGGCTGGTTCGCGCCCGGCGTGCAGGCCGGGCTGATCACCCTGCCGCGGCGCGGCGCCAATCCGTACGTCACCCAGGAAGCGCGCAGCGTCATCCTGGCGCACGAACTCTCGCATGGGGAGTTCTTCAGTGATCCGGCCTACGCCGCCTATGTGCGGCAGTTCTGGGCGCACGACCTCACGGCATCGGAACGGGCCGGCATGCGCCGCTTCCTCGGCAAAGAGGAATACGACACCACCGATCGCACGCTGATGCTGAACGAGATGCAGGCCTATGTGATGTTCACGCGCGACCCGGTGTTCTTCCGCGCCGCCGACATCGGCATCAGCGATGCGCGGCGGGCGCAGCTGCAACGGGAATTCCTGGCCGGCATGCCGCCGGGTTGGCTGAAGGACCGGCTCGCCCGGCTCAACGCCGGGCGATAGATCCGGTTTCGTCTGTCAGCAGACCGCGGCTTATGCGATCGATGAGTTGAACGCGCCGCCGTCCAGCAGCAGGTTGTGGCCGACGATATAGCCCGAGGACGCGGCGCACAGGAACGCGCAGGCCTCCCCGAACTCCGCCGGATCGCCGACGCGGCCGGTGGGGTTCTCCCGCCCGCGCTCGGCCAGCACCTCCTCAACCGGACGCCCTGCCTTCTTCGCCGCGAAGGCCGCGCCGCTTTTCAGCCGGTCGGTCAGGAACGGGCCGGGCAGCAGGTTGTTGATCGTGACGTTATGCTTCGCCACCTGGCGGGCCAGCCCGGCGACGAAGCCGGTCAGGCCGGCGCGCGCGCCGTTGCTCATGCCCAGTTGCGGGATCGGCGACTTCACGGACGCCGAAGTGATGTTCACGATCCGCCCGAACCGGCGCCCGGCCATGCCGTCCACCACCGCCTTGATGAGGAAGATCGGCGCCAGCATGTTGGCGTCGATCGCCTTGATCCAGTCCTCCCGCCCCCAGTCGCGGAAATCGCCGGGCGGCGGGCCGCCGGCGTTGTTCACCAGGATGTCGGGTTCGGGACAGGCCGCGAGCGCGGCGGCGCGCCCGGCCTCGGTGCTGATATCGCCCGGCACGGCGGTGACCTTCACGCCGGTCGCGGCGCGGATTTCCGCCGCGGTCGCCTCCAGCGTCTCCGCGGTGCGGGCGGTGATGACCAGCTCCACCCCCTCGCGCGCGAGCGACATGGCGCAGGCCTTGCCCAGTCCCTTGCTCGCCGCGCAGACGATCGCCTTGCGGCCCTTGATGCCCAGATCCATGGCTTGTTTCCTCCGTTGTCGGATCGCGTCGTTCAGATCGCGATGGTTTGCAGGATGCGCCGCGACGCCTCCGGGATCGGCGCCGGTTTCTGGTCGCCGCGGGTGACGAACACGTGCACGAAATGCCCCTCGGCGGAGGCGACATCGGCATCGTTGCGGAAGATGCCGATCTCGTAGCGCACCGAGCTGCCGCCCAGCCGGGCGACCCGCACGCCGACCCGCACGCGGTCCGGCCAGGCGATCGAGCTGTGGTAGCGGCACGCGACCTCGGCCACGACGCAATGCACCGGGCCTTCCAGCAGATCGACCACGCGCTCGGACATTTCGAAATAAGTCACGGCGGTATCGAAGAAAGAGAAGTAGTTGACGTTGTTCACGTGCTGGAACACGTCGTTGTCCATCCATCGCGTGGTGATGTCATGGAACCAGCGGTAGTCGGCCCGTCGGCCGGGCGGTTGTCGGCTCATTTGTCCCCGTGCTGCGTGGCGCGCGGCGATCCCCGCGCGGGCGGTGTCCGGGGCGCACTAGACCGGATTAGCCGCCCCGCGTCCACCGGGCGGCGCGTCTCGGGGTGGGCTTGGGGTTGAGCTCCGGAAGCGCCAGGGGAAGACTGCGCGATGGGCACGCGGCAGGCGGAGGGAACGGCGATAACCAGGCAGGGGCACGCAGCGGAGGGCGGGCGCAGGGACCAGCCCGGTCGGCGATGAGCCTCGCCGCGGCCATCCGCGCCGCCCGCCGCCGCCACGGCCTGGCCGAGGATGCGCCGGTGCTGCTGGTGCCGGCCCACCGCGGCAAGCTGGCACCGCTGCCGGCCGCGCGGCGGCGCGCATTCACCCGCCACCTCAGCGAAGCGATCGCGGAAGCCTTCGCCGCGCCCGCGGCGGAGCCGCATAACGCCCGCACGGCGGAGCCGCATAACGCCCCCCCGGCGGAGCCGCGCAAAGCCCCCCCGGCGGAGCCGCGCAATACCCCACCGGCGGAGCCGCGCGGCACGCACGACGGCATCGCCGCCCCGCTGGTCCCGTTGGTCCGGGCCGCCTGCGCCTGCTGCCGCGGCCAATGCTGCACGCGCGGCGGCGAGCACGCCTATCTGGACGCGGACACCATCCGCCGCCTGCGCCGCACCGCACCGGGGATCGGCGCCGGCGCGATCCTCGCCCGCTACCGCGCCGCGCTGGGCGGGGAGACCTACGAGGGTTCCTGCGTGTTCCACGGCAAGGAGGGCTGCAAGCTGGACCGCGCGTTGCGCACGGATCTTTGCAACAGCTTCCACTGCACGCCGCTCGCCGCCTTCCTCCGGGCCCACGACGCCGGCCCGCCGGCGCGCAGCCTGATCCTGGCCGGAGACGACGAGGCCATCCGCCGCAGCGCCGTGCACCGGGCAGAACCCCCGGTTGCCGCGCCCTCCGCCAGTCGGCAAGCTGGCGCCACGCGCACAGGAGCCCCCGGATGCCCGACCTGATCGAGAGCCTTGCCGATGGCGTCGCCACCTTCACACTGAACCGGCCCGATCGGCTGAACGCGCTCTCGCCCGCCATGCTGGACGGGCTGCACGACGCGCTGACCCGCGCCGCCACCGACGACGCGGTGGGCGCGATCGTCATCACCGGCGCCGGGCGCGGCTTCTGCGCCGGCGGGGACGTGAAGGACATGGCCACCCGCCAGCACCACAGTTTCGAGGAGCGCGTCAGCCGGCTGGAACGCATGCACCGGCTGCCGCTGCTGATGCGGCGGCACCCGAAGGTCATCATCGCCGCGGTGAACGGCGTCGCGGTGGGCGCGGGGCTGGGGCTGGCGATGGCCTGCGACCTGCGGATCGCGGCGCGCTCGGCCCGGTTCGGCACCGGGTTCGGCGGCATCGCCTATTCCGGCGATTTCGGCGGCGCCTGGCTGCTGACGAAGCTGGTCGGGCCGGCCAAGGCGCGCGAGCTTTACCTGCTGGGC
>JAJZVS010000194.1 GCA_021845555.1 Pseudomonadota bacterium | reverse complement strand
GGCGGGGCGACCTGCTGTTCCTGCTGCGGATGGGCAAGCCGATTCCAGGAACCTGATCGCCGGGCGGGGATACCCACGCCGGGCACACGCACGCCCTGAACGTTACGTAATCGACATGTAATACCCCCACTTCGCGTGCCCCCCGCGCCCGCTCCGGCCCTGTCCGGGCCGGCGGCAGGCACGCCAGCACACGGCCCCCGGCGGCTTCCCCGATGACAGCGACGGCCGCCGCCGAAGGGTCCGCGGGTCTTTCGTGCCGCGCGGTTTCGGGGTGTAATGCGCGCCGGCCGCGCTCTCGCCGCGCGCCCCCCGCCGAACGGAGACAGCCCATGCGCATCACCCCCAGCGGCCAGACACTCGGCGCGCGGATCGAGGGTATCGACCTCGCCCGGCCCCTGACGGCGGCCGATCGGCGCGCCATCCTGGCCGCGCTCGGCGCGCATGGCGTGCTGTGCTTTCCCGCCCAGGGCTTCGACCTGCCGCAGTTCGTCGCGTTCGGCCGCAATTTCGGCACGCTGGAAATCAACGTCGCCAACGTCGCCCACGATCCGGCCCTGCCGGAAGCCATGATCCTGTCCAACATGAAGGACGCGCAGGGCCGCCCGCTCGGCCTGAACGACGCCGGCCAGGGCTGGCACACCGACATGTCGTACAGCCACGACATCGCGCTGGCCAACATCCTGCACGCGCGGCACGTGCCGCATCGTTTCGGCAAGCCGCTGGGCGAGACGCAGTTCCGCAACATGCACGCCGCCTACGACGACCTGCCGGACAGCCTGAAGCAGCGGCTGGAGGGCCGCACCGCGACGCACGACTTCGCCAAGTTCTGGGACATGATGCGGGCCCGCCCCGGTTCCTCCCGCCAGCCGCTCACGCCGGAGCAGCGGGCGAAGAAGCCGCCCGTCTCGCAGCCGCTGTTCCGCCGCCACCCGCTGACCGGGCGCACCGTCCTCTATGCCAACCCCGGCTACACCATGGGGATCGACGGCATGGAGGCGCGCGAGAGCGGGGAGATCCTCGATTTCCTGTTCCGCCACCAGGAGCGCGCCGAATACCTGTATGCGCACCACTGGACCGAGGGCGACGTGCTGATGTGGGACAATATCGGCACCGTGCACAATGCTGTGGCCGACTACATGCCCGACGAGCCGCGCTTGATGCGCCGGGTGCAGGTGATGGCGAGCCTCGACTACGCCGCCATCCTCGCCGGCGCGGGGGACCGTTGAGATGGCCGGGTTCGCGGGCTGGCGCATCGCGATCACCGGCGGCGCCGGCGGAATCGGCCTCGCGGCGGCGCGCAAGTTCCTCGACGGCGGCGCGCATGTGCTGCTGATCGACCGCGACGCGGCGGCGCTGGAGGCGGCCGAGCGCACCCTCGGCACCGCGCGGCTGGCGGCCTGGCGGTCGGATCTCGCGACCCCGGCGGCCTGCGCGCAGGCGCTCGACCAGGCGGGCGGGAAGGTCGCCGCCCTGGTGCATCTGGCCGGTCTGTTCGAACCCGATCCGCTGCGCGCCGAGGAACACGGGGTGTGGGACCGGGCGATCGCCGCCAACCTGACGAACGCCTACGACATGGCGGTGGCCTTCATCCCGCGCGCCGCCGCGCCGGCCGAGCTGGGCGGGCCGGCGCGCATCGTGTTCGCAAGCTCGGTGGCCTACCGCCGCGGCAGCCCCGATCGCGCCGCCTATGCGGCGGCCAAGGGCGGGCTGGTCGGGTTGACGCGCTCGCTGTCGCGCAAGCTCGCGCCGGATGTGCTGGTGAACGCGCTGGCGCCGGGGGTGATCGAAACCCGCATGACCACCGACCTGATCGCCGAGCGCGGCGACGCCTATCGCCAGGACATCCCGCTGCGCCGCTGGGGCCGGCCGGAGGAAGTGGCCGGGGTGATCCGCTTCCTCTGCTCGGAGGACGCGAGCTACGTGACCGGGCAGACCATCACGGTGGACGGCGGGCTCACCAACGCCTGAGCCTTCGGCTAGACCCGCTGGCCGCCGTCGATATGCACTTCCGAGCCGTTGATGTATTGCGCCTGATCGGAACACAAAAAGAACAACAGATCCGCGACCTCCTTCGGCTGGCCCAGCCGGCGCAGCGGGATCGAGCGTTCGACGATCTCCTCGGTACCGGCTGAAAGGATCGCGGTTTCGATCTCGCCGGGGGATACGGCGTTCACCCGCACGCCGGCGCGGCCGAAATCCGCCGCCAGTTCCCGCGTCAGCGCCGCCAGCGCCGCCTTCGACGTGGCATATGCGGCGGAAGCGAAAGGATGCACGCGCGAACCGACGATCGAGGTCATGTTCACCACGCTGCCGCGGCTGGCGATCAGTTCCTCGCGGAACCCCTGCACCAGCGCCAGCGGAGCGAAGAAGTTCACGTTGAACACCTGCAACCAGTCGCGATAGCCCATCTCCAGCGCACGGATCTTGCCGCCGCCGGGCTGCTTGGGGGAGATCGCGGCGTTGTTGATCAGCGCATCGAGCCGCCCGCCCGAGATCTCGCGGATGCGGGGCAGGGCGGCGGGGATCGCCTCGATATCGGCCAGGTCGAGCTGGATGTGGTTGGCCGCGCCCCCCTTCCACGGGCAGCGCGGGTCGAACGGCTGGCGCGAGATCGTCAGCACGCGCCAGCCGCCGTCGCTGAACCGCTTCACGGTGGCATGGCCGATGCCGCGGCTGGCGCCGGTCAGCAGCATCACGGGTTGGTGGGCGGACATGGGGTATCTCCTGGGGCCGCGCGATCGGCCCCAGTTTCGCAGGTTCCGTGCCCAGCGCGAAGCCGGGGGGCCGGGCGCGAGGCGAGGCTACACGGACCCGATCGCCGCGGCGACGAACCGGCCGAGCGCGGAGAGATCCATCGGATGGTCCGTCTCGTTCGCCACCGCGACCACCAGCCGCGGCCGGCGCAGGATGAAGATGCGCTGGTCGGAGGCGCCGGAGGCCCAGGCGGTCTCCGCCGGCAGTTCCGGGAACAGCCGGTCGGCGTTGGTACGGAAGCAGGCGGCGTAGCTGGTGCCGGTATGGGTCGCGGTCAGCGCGTAGTCCGCCCAGCCCGGCGGCAGCAGCCGCTCGCCCCCCCACATCCCGTCCTGCGCATACAGCACGCCGAGCTTGGCATAGTCGCGCAAGGTCGCGAACCCGGCGCCGGAGGCGATCATGTTGCCGACGAGATCGGCCGAGTGCTGGTAGCTGCGCATGCCCAGCCGGTCGGCGAGCAGGCCATAGAGCGTGGCGGGATAGGGCAGCCCGCGCCGCTCGATCTGATCGCGCAGGATCGCGCCCAGCACGTTGACGCCGCTGTTGACGTAACGGAACACCGCGCCCGGCGCGGTCGCCACGATCGAACGCTGCGCGGTGTCGAACGCATCCGTCCCGTCCTGATAGACGGCGCTGTTCTCGAACCCCATCCGCCCCGTGCCGTCGGGGCCGAGCACCGGAAACGCCAGCCCCGACCGCATGCGCAGCAGGTGATCGAGCGTGATGGCGTGCTGCGCGGCGCGCGGATCGCGCCACAGCGGCGCCGGCGCCGGGTCGTGCACGGAGCCAAGCCAGCCCTCGGCGATCGCCCGGCCGATCAGCGTGCAGGTGAGCGCCTTGGTCATCGACCAGCTCGGCGTCGCCCGGTCGGGCCGGCCGAAGGTGCTGTAGTGCTCGAACAGCACGCGCTCTGGCGTGGCGGCCAGCACGCCGTACAGGCCGGGCGCGCCGGCGGCGAGCGCGGTGGCGGCGGCGGCCAGCGCAGGGGCGGGCGGCGGCGGGGCCACCGCGTCCCCGAACGGCCAGTCGCGGTCCGGCGTGCCGGGGGCGCGGGCGATCGGCCGGGGATCGAACCGCGGCGCGGCCTCGGCGCCGAGCACGATACCGCCGTAGCCCGGCCGGGCGAGCGCGCTGCCGGCGACCGGGGCGCCGAACGCGGGGTCGGTCCAGCGGACGGTGACGCGGCGGTCGCGGTCGTCGGCGGCGATCGCGAGGCGCCCGTCCCGCCGCGCTGCCTCCAGCGCGGCGGCGATGCCGGCATCGGGCACCGGCCCCGCCGCCAGTCCGCCCGGGATCGCGGCGGCCCGCCAGCGCAGATGCCGTTCCGCGCTCGCCTGGTCGAGGCCGGTCACGTAGATCATGTCGGTCAGCCGCTTGGCGGCGAAGGTGACCGTGCGCTGGCGCAGCGCGCGGGCCGAGCCGTCGTAGATCACCGGATCGGGCGGCCCGTCGGCGGAGGGAAAGCTCGGGCTGCGATCGGCCAGCGGCTCGGGCGGCGGGGGCGCGCTCATGCCGGCTGGCCTTCCTGCGCGCGCGCCGGGACCGGCGCGTCGAAGAAGCGGCTGCGCATGCCCTTCTGGTTCTCATACAGCGAGCCTTGCAGCTTCGCCGGCGGCAGCGGCAGCCGCACCGGCACCGGGGCGAGCCGCGGTTCGCGCGGCCGGCCACAGGCCATCAGCGCGTCGAACGCCGCGATCCCGGCGGGGAAGCCCAGCAGCGGCCAGGCGTCCGCGGTGCGATACTGGAACAGCAGCAGCCGCCGGTCGCGGTCGGAGGTGTTCGGCGCCGAGCCGTGCACCGCGCGGACGTGATGCACGGTAATCGATCCGGCACGGCCCATCAGCGGCACCGCGGCGCGGTAATCGACATCGTTGCGCGAGGGGTCCATCGCGCCGCAGAACACGCCGTCCGCGTGATGGTCGAACACCGGCCCGCGATGGCTGCCGGGGACGATCAGCAGCGGGCCGTTTTCCTCCGCCATGTCGTCCATCATCACGCCCACGGCGGCGAGGTCGTCGTTGGTGTGCGGGTAGAACGCCCAGTCCTGGTGCCATTCCACCGGCGCGCCGAACCCGGCCGATTTCATGTTCAGCTTGGCCGTGTCGAAGCGGATGTCCGGCCCCCAGAGCGCGGCCAGCACCGCGAGGATGCGCGGATGGCGCACCAGCGCCGCATAGGCCGGGTGGTGCAGGTGCGGCGCCTTGATGCGGCGCACCCGCGGGTCTTGCGGCGTGTGGCTGTCCTCGAGGTCGTAGATTTCGGTATGCCCGGTCAAGCCGCTTGCGTTGCGGACGAAATCGTCGGTGACGCGGGACAGCTCGGCGACCTCGGCCGGGGTCAGCACGTCCGGCACGACGATGGCGCCGGTTTCGTTGTAGGTCTCGATCTGCGCCTGGGTCAGCATGGGTTCCTCCCGCCGCGGTGCGTTGGGCGGAGGCTAGCAGCAGCGGGGGAGGGGGTCGAGGCTTGCGCCCCCCCTGCTCGCGCCCCCCCTGCTTGCGCCCCCCTGGCGATCCGGCGGAGGGTATTTGCCTGGAACGGGGGAAACGACATGCCGCAACGGGCTCTGGTGACCGGAGCGGGCAGCGGGCTGGGCCGCACCGTGGCGGAGGCACTTGCCGCCCGCGGCTGCGCCCTGGCGCTGGTCGATATCGATGCGGCGGCGGCGGAGGAAACGGCGCGCGCGTGCCCCGGCGCGGCGGTGATCGTGCAGGATCTGTGCGCCGCGGACGGGCCGGACGCGGCGGTGGGGGCGGCGATCGCCGCGCTGGGCGGACTCGAGCTGGTGGTGAACAACGCCGGGTTCGGCGTGGCGGAGTCGTTCTTCGCGATGCGGGCGGAGACGTGGGACCGCACGCTCGATCTCAATCTGCGCGCGGTGGCGCTGATCTGTTCCGCCGCCGGGCGGCATATGCGCGCCGCGCGGCGCGGGCGGATCGTCAACATCACCTCCCCGGCCTCGCGCATGGCGCTGCCCGATTACCTGGCCTACGCGGCGAGCAAGGCCGGGGTGGATGCGGTGACGCGGGCCGCCGCGCTGGCGCTGGCGCCGTTCGGGGTGAGCGTGAGCAGCGTCGCGCCGGGGATGATGGACACGCCGATGCAACGGATCAGCGAGCAGCAGTTGGCGGCGCTGGCGGGGCGGGAGGATTTCGCGGCGTTTCTGGCCGAGCGCACGGCGCGGATTCCGCTGGGCCGGCGCACCGATTGCGCCACGGTGGCGCGTGCGGTGGTCTGGCTGGCGCTGGACGCGCCGGACGACGTGACGGCGGAGCGGCTGAATGTCAGCGGGGGGCTGGATCGGGATTGAGGGGCTACGCTGCCGCGAACAGCAGCACCCGCGCGTCCGGATGAAACCGGAGCAGCAGGCTCATGTCGGCGCGGTCCATGCTGACCAGGATCGCGCCCCGCTCGCGCGCGCCAAGGAACAGCAGCGTATCGTTCAGCAGCCGCCGGCGCAGCCCGTCCTGCCCCACGCTCCGATCGGGCGCGCGCGCGTGGCGGGGCAGCGTGCTGTACTGGGTGCGGGCGAGGATGCCGGCGATCATTCCGGCCTCCGTCCAGGCGGAAGCGCTCGGCGCGACGATGTCGGTGGCGGGGATCGTGCCGAGCAGGGTGGTGATCGCGGCGCGGTTCCGCGCCGTGCCGGGGTGGGACGGCTCCAGCAGCCCGGCGCTGATCGCGAGCTCGGCGCAGGCCACCGCGCTGTGCAGCACCGGGCGCGCGTCGATGCAGGCGATGACCGCCGCGGGCAGCTTGGCGCGCAGCCGCTGGATATAGACGCTGGTGTCCAGCATCACTGCCATCCCCGCGGGCAGCGCATCGGGGTCGAACGGCAGGGTGGCGCGGTCGCGGCGGGGCAGGGCGGCGGTGAAGGCGTCCGGATCGTGCCTGCCGGCGAAATCACCCGCAGTCGGGCCGCGCATCAGCGGGCCGGAATCACAGCGCGGGCTCGAAATCGTCCGTCAGCCGGTCCGTGGTGGCGCGCAGCCAGGCCTTGAACCGGTCGGGCGCGGCCGCCAGCGCCAGGCTCGCGTTGATCACGTCGGACGGGTGCGCAAGCCCGAGGCGCTCGGCGGCCGCCGCCAGCACGCCAGGATCCACCCGGGCGGACACTTTCTGCGAACGCGCGCCGGTGATCGCCCCCCGTGCCGCCAGTTCGGCCAGCGCGCGGTCGAGCGCGGGGTCCCGGACGGGCAGGCCAGACAGCGAACCAAGGGGCGGCGGCGACAGCGGCATCTGCGCTTCCGCCATGCCCCGGGCGCCGCTGGGATGCTCCCTGTGCTTTCGCTGAGCCATCGAACCCTCCATGCGACACGCTCTTCCTACCCAATCTGTCCGACATAGTCAAGAAAAATGTCCGCATACCCCTGTAGTCGCAGCTCGGGCGTCGCCGGCCCGGCGCGCCGCCGGCGGCCCTGTCCGCGCCGCTTCGTCGTCTTGTGCGCCATGCCCGCCCATGCGAAAGCCGCGCCATGCCCCGTCCCGCCCGTCCCCAGTTCCCCGCCCCAGTCCTGATCGAGACCACCGAGGCGCTCGACGCGCTCTGCCGGCGCTTGCGGCAGGAAAGCTTCGTCACCGTCGATACCGAGTTCATGCGCGAGCGGACCTACTGGCCC
>JAJZVS010000193.1 GCA_021845555.1 Pseudomonadota bacterium | reverse complement strand
GGGCGGGCCGCGGTGCGCGCCACCAGGCGGTCGATGTCGCGGTCCCACAGGTCGTTCACCACGCAGCCGGCGGCGCGCATCACCACGCTGCCCACCGCGAACAGCGCGATCAGCCAGGCGGACCGCACGAGGCCGGCGCCGGCGAGCAGAATCCCCCACAGGCCGGGCAGGAACAGCAGCCAGGCGCCGATCGGCCGGTCGAGCCGGGCCAGCAGCAGATAGGGGCGCCAGGCCGGCGGGCAGCGGGCGATCCAGCCCCCGGCGACGATATCGGTGTGCGCGGACATAACGTGTATGTCTGCCGGCTGCCATGTCCGGGTCAATCCGCCTGTTCGTCCGCGATCCTCTTGCCCCCGGCGCCGAGCTCGTGCTCGCGCCGGGCCAGGCGCATTACCTCGGCGCGGTGATGCGCCGCGGCGCGGGCGATCCGGTACTGCTGTTCAACGGGCGCGACGGGGAGTTCCTGGCCTGCATCCTCGCCGCCGAGGCCGGCGGCCGGCGCGCCGCCGCGCGCCTGGGTCTGCGCGTTCGGGTGGAAGCGCGCACCCGCGCGCAGGCGCCCGGCCCCGACCTGTGGCTCGCCTTCGCGCTGCTGAAGCGCGACGCGACCGATCTCGTGGTGCAGAAGGCGACCGAACTCGGCGCCGCGGCGCTGTTTCCGGTGCTGACGGCGCGGACCAACGCCGCGCGGGTCAATCCCGACCGGCTGACGGCGATCGCCACCGAGGCGGCGGAGCAGAGCGAACGGCTGGACGTTCCCGCCCTGCATCCGCCGCGCCACCTGGCCGCGCTGCTCGCCGGCTGGCCGCCGGACCGGCCCCTGTTCGCCGCGTGCGAGCGGGCCGCCGCCCCGCCGCCGCCGGGCCTCGCGCCCGAGCGCCCGGCGGGGCTGCTGGTGGGGCCGGAGGGCGGATTCACGGAGGCGGAGCTTGACGCGCTGCGCGCATGCCCCTTTGTAACCCTGGTCGGCCTCGGTCCGCGTATCCTGCGGGCGGAGACGGCCGCGCTTGCCGGGCTGGTGCTGTTGCAGGCCCCGCCGCGCGCCTGAATACTCGCGTCAGAGAACTTTCCCCGCGCCCGTCGCGGGGCGGGTTTCCGATCCCGGCGGCCCGCGACCCGGGTCCGCCCACCAACCGCCCGGAGCGACATGTCCAATCCCGGAGACGCCGACGCCACGCCGGTCACCGCCGTGCGGCAGATGGCCGAATACCTCGAAGCCGGCTGCAAGCCGGCGGAGCAGTTCCGTATCGGCACCGAACACGAGAAGTTCGGCTTCCGCGAGGACGATCTCGCGCCGCCGCCGTACGAGCCCGACCCCGGCTCGCGCGCCGGCATCCGCCCGCTGCTGGAGGCGATGGCACGCCAGGGCGGCAGCCCGATCCTCGACCGCGGCAACCCGATCGGTCTGAAGCTGGACGGCGCGGCGATCTCGCTGGAACCGGCCGGCCAGCTCGAACTCTCCGGCGCCCCGGTGGAGACGCTGCACGCGACCGGCCAGGAGATGGCGGAGCATTTCGCCGCGGTGCGCACCGCCGCCGCGGGCCTCGGCATGGGCTTCGCCCCGCTCGGCTTCCATCCCACCGCGACGCGGGAGGCGATGCCGTGGATGCCCAAGGGGCGCTACGCGATCATGCGCCGCTACATGCCGCTGGTCGGCGCGCTCGGCCTCGACATGATGACGCGGACCTGCACGGTGCAGGTCAACCTGGACTTCGCCTCGGAAGCCGACATGCGGCGCAAGCTGCGCGTGGGGCTGGCGTGCCAGCCGCTGGCCACCGCGCTGTTTGCCAATTCGCCCTTCACGGAGGGGCGGCCGAACGGGTTCCTGTCCTGGCGCGCGCAGGTCTGGACCGACACCGACAACGCACGGTCGGGAATTCCGGCGGTGATGTTCGAGCCGGGGTTCGGTTTCGAACGCTATGCCGAATGGCTGATCGACGAAGTGCCGATGTATTTCGTCTATCGCGACGGGCGCTACATCGACGTCGCCGGCGCATCGTTCCGGCATTTCATGCAAGGCAGGGTTGCGGAACTTGCGGGCGAGACGGCGACGATGGGCGACTTCGCCGATCACCTCACCACGGTGTTCACCGATGTGCGGCTGAAGCGCTTCCTGGAGATGCGCGGCGCGGATGCCGGCACCCCGGAAATGATGCTGGCGCAATCGGCCTTCTGGGTCGGGCTGCTCTACGATCCCGCGGCGCTGGCAGCCGCCTCGGCGCTGCTGGCGGATGTCCGCTGGGAGGAAGCGCTGGCGCTGCGCGCCGCGGTTCCCCGCCTGGGCCTCGATGCGCCATGGCGCGGCGGGCGGCTGATGGATCTCGCGCGGGAGGTGGTGGCGATCGCCGTGCAGGGCCTGCGCGCCCGCGCGCGGCGAGATGCGGCGGGCAACGACGAAAGCGTCTGCCTGGCGCCGCTGGAAGCGATCGTCGCGGGGGCGCCCACCCAGGCGCAGCACTGGCTGGCGCGGTTCGAGGGGGCCTGGGCCGGCGACATCCGGAGGATCTTCGCTGAAGCCGCTGTGTAACGGAACCTGTGGTTGAGTTCGCGTGCAAAACCGCTTGCCAACACAACCTACAGGTTCAATATGCCGCAATGTCCGGCCTGAAAAGCAAGGATTCGTCCGCCGAAGACGCATCGGCTCCCGCAACGGCCGTTCCGGTCCTCCGTTTGCGCCTGATCGGGCAGATGGAGGCCTGGACGCTCAGCAGCGAGAGCGTGCTGCCGATCGGGCGCAAGACGCGCGGCCTGCTGGCGGTGGTGGCGCTGTCGGCGCCGCGTCCGGCGTTGCGGGGGCGGCTCGCCGAACTGCTCTGGAGCCGCCGGCCGGAGGAGCAGGCGCGGGCTTCCCTGCGGCAGGAAATCCACCGCCTGCTCGACTCGCTCTCTCTTGCCGGCCCCGATATCCTGACCGTCACCCGCGACCATCTCACGCTCCGCCCCGGCGCCGCCTGGGTCGATGTGGCGCAGGTGATGCGCGCCAGCGTGGCGCAACCGGCCGCGCTGAAGCTGGTGGACGGCGAGCTGCTTGAGGATCTGGACGGGGTCGATCCGAGCTTCGACATGTGGCTGACGGCCGAGCGCGAACGGCTGCGCGACCGGGCGCGCGGCCTGGCCGAGGACCTGCTGCGCGGCCTGTCCGATCCCGATGTGGCGATCCCGGCGGCGGAGCAGTTGTTGCGCATCGACCGCGCGCACGAGGGCGCCTGGCGGGCGCTGATGAAAGCGCATGCCGCGCGCGGCGAACGCGGCATGGCGGTGCAGGCCTACGACCGCTGCCGCGCGGTGCTGGCGGACCTGCTGGACGCGGCGCCCTCGCCCGAAACCCAGAAGCTGCTGGCGGAAATTCGCGGCCCTTCCAGCCGGCGGCTGCCGCCTCGGCCGCCCGCGCCGCTGCCGGGCGAGGAGTCCGAGGAACCGCCGGTGCTGCTAGAGCCGCGCGGGTTCGGCCCCAGTCGCGGCGGCGCGCATGTCGGCGTGCTGCCGTTCGCCGTCGCCAACCCGGGCGAGGAGGACGATGCCGCGCTGGGAACCGGGCTGGCCGAGGAGATCACCGCCGCGCTGTCGCGCTTCCGCTGGATGTTCGTCGCCTCGTCCTCCTCCCTGGCCCGTTTCGCCGCCGAGAACCGCGACGAGGTGGCGATCCGGCGGCTGTTCGGCCTCGATTTCCTGCTCGACGGCAGCATCCGCCGCAGCCGCAGCCGGTTGCGCGTGGCGGTGCGGCTGCTCGATCTGCGGCACGCCAACCAGGTGGTCTGGGCCCGTCGCTTCGACCGGCCGGCGAACGATCTGCTCACCTTGCAGGACGAGATCGCCGCCGAGGTGGTGGCACAGATCGATCCCGAAATCCTGCTGATCGAGGCGCGCCGGGTGGCCAACCGTCCGGCCGCCGGCGCCAACGCCTATCAGCTCATGCTGCGCGCGCTGGCGCTGATGCACCGGCTGGAACGCGGGCAGCTGGTGCAGGCCGGTGCGTACCTGCGCCAGGCGATCGAGCTCGATCCCGACTACGCCGCCGCGCACGCGTGGTACGCCTACTGGCACGCCTTCATGGTCGGGCAGAACTGGGCCGACGATCCCCGCGCCATGCTGGAAGCCGCCGAGCGTCTGGCCGACCGCACCATCCGCCTCGATCCCTTCGATGCCCGCGGCCTGACGATCGCAGGCCACGTGCGCGCCTTCCTGCACCGCCAGCTGGATGAGGCGCTCGTGCTGCACGAGCGCGCGCTCGCGCTCAATCCCAACCTGGCGATGGCCTGGGCGCTGACGGCGATCACCCACGCCTATCTCGGCAATGTCGAGGAAGCCGAGCGCTGCAACCGGCGCTACAAGAAGCTGTCGCCGCTCGATCCGTTCGCATTCTTCTTCGATGCGTTCTTCGTGCTGATCGACCTGATGAAGCACGACTACGAATCGGCGGTGGCCACGGGACGTTCGGTGGTCGGGATGAACCCTGCGTTCTCGGCCGCCTACAAGCCCTATCTGGCCGCGCTCGGCTATCTGGGGCGGACCCAGGAGGCGGCGGTGGTGCGCCAGCGGTTGCTGGCGATCGAGCCGGATTTCTCCGTCCAGCGCTTCCGCGACACCACGCCGATGCAGCATGAGGCCGACCGCGCGCACTACGCGGAAGGGCTGCGCCGGGCCGGGGTGGCGGAGAACAGCAGCACGCCCTCGCCCGCCGGCGCGCCGCTGGCACTGCGGCTGTGATGGCGGCGGATTGACAAACCCGGCCGGGGACCGACTTTTTCCTGGTCCCGCGCAAGGAATCCGCCCCGCCATGTCCGTGATTGTCGGCATCCCCGCCTGTGTGAAACTGGTCAACGGCCTGCCGCGTCACGACACGCCGGCGCGCTACGCCGCCGCGCTGGTGGGGGGCGCCGAGGTGCTCGTGGTGATGCTCCCGCCGCTGGGGGAAGGCCAGGTCGCGGTACTGGATCGGCTGGACGGGCTGCTGGTGCCGGGCAGCCCGAGCAACGTGCATCCCAGCCTGTACGGCGGCGGCGACAGCCGCACCCCCGATCTGCACGATCCCGACCGCGACGCGACCTCCCTGCCGCTGATCCGCGCCGCGCTGGCGCGCGGAATGCCGCTGCTGGCGATCTGCCGGGGGATCCAGGAACTGAACGTCGCCCTTGGCGGCACGCTGCACCAGACGGTGCACGAACTGCCCGGACGGCTCGATCACCGCGGCGGGCCGGGCACGATGGCCGAGCGCTACCGGCCGAAGCATCCGGTGGCGCTCAGCGGCGCATTGGCGCGGCTGCTGGGCGGGCGGGAGATCATGGTGAACTCCCTGCACGGCCAGGCGATCGACCGCCCGGCGCCGGGACTGGCGATCGAGGCGGAAGCGCCCGACGGCACGATCGAGGCGGTGCGGGTGGCCGGCGCGCGCGGCTTCGCCCTCGGCGTGCAGTGGCATCCCGAGTGGGGCTACGCCGAGAACCCCGCCAGCCTTGCGTTGTTCCGCGCCTTCGGCGATGCCTGTCGCCGCTACAACGAAACCCAGAGGGAGGCAGCCTAGAATGGATCTGAAACTGGCGGGCAAGCGGGCGCTGATCACCGGCGGCTCGAAGGGGATCGGGCGCGCGGCGGCACTCGTGCTGGCCGAGGAAGGCTGCGACGTCACCCTGGTCGCGCGCGACGCCGCCATGCTGGCCGAGGCCGCGGCGGCAATCCGCGCGCGCCGGCAGGTGAACGTGCGCACCATCGCCGCCGACCTGTCGAACGAGGCTTCGATCCGTCAGGTGGCCGACGAGGCGGGCGAGCTCGACATCCTGGTCAACAACGCCGGCGCCATTCCGCCGGGCGAGATCACCGCGGTTTCGGATGAGACCTGGCGGCGGGCGTGGGACCTGAAGGTGTTCGGCTTCATTTCGTTCTGCCGCACCGTCTATCCGCGCATGGCGGCGCGGAAGTCGGGCGTGATCATCAACGTGGTGGGCGCGGCGGGCGAGCAATTCCCGCCCAACTACATCGCCGGCGCCACCGGCAACGCGGCGCTGATGGCGCTGACCCGGGCGCTGGGCAAGCAGGCGCCGCGCGACGGGATGCGGGTGGTGGGGATCAATCCCGGCCCGGTGGCGACCGAGCGGCTGGTGATGCTGCAGAAGGCGCGCGCCAAGGAGCAGTTCGGCGACGCCGAGCGCTGGGCGGAACTGTTCGCGCCGATGCCGTTCGGCCGGGCGGCGACGCCGGAGGAAATCGGCAACGCGGTGGCGTTCCTGGCCAGTCCGGCGTCGGGCTACACTTCGGGCACCATCCTGACGATCAACGGCGGCGGGTAGGACAGGCACGACCTCTCCCGTCGTGGCCGGGCCTGACCCGGTCATCTGCCCCCGATCGTTCGTGAGCAGATGGCCGGGGCAGGTTTCTGTTCAGGCGGTCAGCATCGCGCCGGCGAGTTCCGCCACCTCCGCGGTGATCTCCTCCTGCCGTGTCTGCCGCTCGCGCCCTTCCAGCCCGGTGCGGACCCGTTCGATGTTGCCCTTGGCGGCGATCATCGCCGCCACGCGCGCCTCGTTCTCCGCGGCGAAGGCCGACAACGCGACGTCGCACAATTCGGCGAAGACGTATTCCTCGGCCAGCCGGGCCAGCAGCACGCCGGCGGGCAAGGTGGTCAGCGGCGGCGGTGCGGCCTGTGCGCCGGCGAAGCGGCGGAAGTCGAAGGGCAACAGCGCGCGGGTCTCCACCGTCAGGCCGGTTTCGGCGGACCAGACCGGAAACACCAGGCTCACACGGTCGAACCCGGCCGCGGCCATGTGCTCGTACAGCGCATCGGCGATGCGCCCGGCCACCGTCGGCACCGCATCGACATGCGGCGCCATGACGCTGCGCCAGGCGACCGGCAGATGTCGTTCTTCCGCCAACAGGAAACCGCGCGTGCCGACCAGGAACAGCGCCGCGCCGGGCAGCAGCGGCGCCGCGGCGTCCAACATCCGGTCGCTGAACGCGCCGGCGAAACCCTGCTCGGCGGTGAACAGGATCACGCCGGCGCGGCGTCCCGCGCGCGTCCCGCCCGGCGGGTCCGGCGCTGCCAGCGGCAGCGCGCGCGCGATCGCGCCGGCGATCACCTCGGCATAGGCGCGCACGCCCGCCAGCCGCGCCCGGCTCTGCTGCGCGCGGCTGGCCGCGATGCCGCGCATCGCCGTCACCACCGCTTCCAGTTGCCGCACGTTGGCGATACGGCGGGAGATGTCGGCCAGGCGTTCGGTCATGGTGTGGCGACCTTGGGCGGCGCGAGCCGGGCCGCCAGCGCGGCGAGCACCGGGCGCAGCGCGGCGCGATCCTCCACCGTCATCCGCCGGGTGGTTTCAATCCGCCCGGCAATCGGTCCCGCCTGCCCGTCGAGCCAGCCCGGCAGCGCCACGCGGAAAC
>JAJZVS010000192.1 GCA_021845555.1 Pseudomonadota bacterium | reverse complement strand
TGGCCACCGTGGGTATCGGGCTGCGCGCGCGGCTGCCGGCGCGCGCGCGGCGGCCGATTCTGGCGCTCGGGGTGCTGGTGGCGGTCCAATACGCGCTCGGGGTGGCGACCTTGTTGCTGGTGGTGCCGATCCCGCTGGCCTCGGCGCATCAGGCGAATGCCGTCCTGGTGCTGACCGCGGCGCTGGTCGCGTTGCACGCGCTGCGGTCGGGCGCGCCTTCACCGCTTCCGCCGGGCTCCCGCTCCCGCGCCGCGCAGCCGGCGATCGTTCTTCCCGCCGGCGGGCCAGGGGGCGCGGGGATCGCAACGCCGCCCGGTGCCGCGCCGGCGACGTCCGCATGAGCGGGGACGCCCCGGCCGCGGACCGCGCCGCGCCGGAGCCCGCGGACCTGCTCGCGGCCATGATCGAGGGTCTGCCGCAAGGCATCTGCGTCTATGGCCCCGATCGCCGGGTGCGCCTGTTCAATCACGCCTATGCCGCCATCATGGCGGGTGCGCCGATCGCGGTGGGCGAGCGGCTGGAGGATATCGTCCGCCGCCGGGCCGCGGCCGGCGAATTCGGCCCTGGCGATCCCGCCGCCCTGGCCGACCGGCTGCTGGCCTACGACCGCACCCGCGCGCAGACCCGGCGGCGGCGGCGGCCGAACGGCGTGTTCATGGAGAACCGCTGGGTTCCCCTGGCCGACGGCGGGTTCATGCTGGTCTGCACCGACATCACCCCCCTGGTCGAGGCGGAACACGCGGTGCGCCGCCGTGTCGCCGAGATGGACCTGATGCTGGCCGGACTGCGCCACGGCGTCATCCTGTGGGGACCCGACCGGCGGCTGGTGGCGGCCAACCCGATGGCGGCCGAACTCCTCGGCCTGCCGCCCGGGCAGATGCCGCCAGGCTGCACCCATGCCGAGCTGATCGACGCGCTCCAGGCGCGCGGCCACCTGGGCAGCGGGGTGCTGGCGCAGGGGGTGGCGGCCGAACTCAAGGGCCGGGACTGGCAGCAGCCCTGGGTGCGCCATTTCGTCAATCCGGCCGGCCGCTTCATCGAGCGCCGGGCCGAGCCGGTCCCCGGCGGGATGAACCTCACCACCTTTACCGACGTGACCGAATCCCGCGAGGCCGAACGCGCGATGCGCCGCGCCAAGGAGGCGGCGGAGGCGGCCAACCAGGCGAAGTCGCGCTTCCTTGCCACCATGAGCCACGAACTGCGCACCCCGCTCAACGCGGTGATCGGCTTTTCGGAAGCGCTGTTGGCGGTGGCATCCTCCGGCCCGTCCGCGCGGGCCGGCGAATACGCCTCCGCCATCAACCAAGCGGGCCGGCAATTGCTGGGCCTGATCGATTCCGTGCTGGACGTGACGCGGCTGGAAGCCGGGCAGTTCGAACTGACCGAGGAGGTGCTGGACCCGGCCCGGCTCGTGCGCGCGGGCCTGCGCCGGTTCGAGGCCGCGGCCGAGGCGGGCGGTATCGAACTCCGGACCGATCTGCCCGCCGCGCTGCCCGGCGTGCGGGCGGACCGTCGCCGGATGGGCCAGGTGCTGCACCAGCTGCTCTCGAACGCGGTCAAGTTCACCCCTTCAGGCGGCACCGTCACGGTAGGCATCCGCTGCGATGCGGCGGCGCTGCGGCTGTGGGTCGCGGACACCGGCATCGGCATCGCCGAAGCCGATCTTGCGCGGGTGTTCGATCCCTTCACCCAGCTCGACGCCCGGCTGGCGCGCCGCTTCCCGGGCGCCGGTCTCGGCCTCTATCTCGCCCGCGCGCTGATGGAGAGTCACGACGGGACGCTGACGCTGACCAGCGAGCCGGGGGCGGGCACCGTCGCCGAGATCCGCCTGCCGGCGGCGCGGCTGGTGCGCGCCGGCGTTGAGCACGCAGCGGCCACGGCGCAGGATGCGTCGCCGCCCGACACGCACCCATCGCGGGAACCGACCGCGCCGCAGGAGCCGCCATGACCGCGCTTGAGACCACCGACCAGCTGTTCTTCGGCCGCGCCGAGGCCGCGCTCGACCGGGCGGGCGCCGAACGCCGGCTGGCCGGCGCGCTCGCCGGCAGCGACGACGGGGAGCTGTTCCTG
Organism: Pseudomonadota bacterium; assembly: GCA_021845555.1. Classification (GTDB taxonomy): domain Bacteria; phylum Pseudomonadota; class Alphaproteobacteria; order Acetobacterales; family Acetobacteraceae; genus JAJZVS01. The sequence goes on along the minus strand of JAJZVS010000192.1, from coordinate 5,355 downwards.
GAATATCGCGAAAGCGAGCAGCTCAGCCTGGACGACGGGCGGATCCGCAGCGCCGGGTTCGATACCTCGCTCGGCTTCGGCCTGCGCGCGGTGGCCGGAGAGGCGACCGGCTTCGCCCATGCCGGGGAGATCAGCGAAGACGCGCTGGCCCGCGCCGCTGCCTCGGTCGCCGCGGTGGCGGCAGGCCATTCGGGCGTGGTGTCCGAGCCGCCGCGGCAGACCAACGCGCGGCTCTATACCGATGCCAACCCGCTCGGCGCCGCCGACTTCCCGGCCCGCACCGCGGTGCTGTCGGAGATCGACGCCTACGCCCGCGGCAAGGACAGCCGCGTCGTGCAGGTGATGGCCTCGTTGGGCGGCGAGTGGCAGGCGGTGCAGATCCTGCGCGCCGACGGGGGACGGGTGGCCGATCTGCGCCCGCTGGTGCGGCTGAACGTGACGCTGGTGGTGGAACAGGACGGCCGGCGGGAAACCGGCAGCTACGGCACCGGCGGGCGCTTCGGCTACGCCGCGCTGGTCGCGCCCGCGGCTTGGCGCGCCGCGGTCGATGAGGCGCTGCGCCAGGCGCTCGTCAATCTGGACAGCGTGCCGGCCCCGGCCGGGGAGATGGAGGTGGTGCTCGGCTCCGGCTGGCCCGGCATCCTGCTGCACGAGGCGATCGGCCACGGGCTCGAAGGCGATTTCAACCGCAAGAAGACCTCCGCCTTCGCCGGGCTGCTGGGCAGTCGGATCGCGGTGCCGGGCGTGACGGTGGTGGACGACGGCACGCTGCCCGACCGGCGCGGCAGCCTGACGGTCGATGACGAGGGCACGCCGACGTCGCGCACCGTGCTGATCGAGGACGGGATCCTGGTGGGTTTCATGCAGGACCGGCTGAACGCGCGGCTGATGGGGGTGCGCCCGACCGGCAACGGGCGGCGGCAGTCCTATGCCCACGCGCCGATGCCGCGCATGACCAACACCGTGATGCTGGGCGGGACGCACGCGCCGGAGGAGATGATACGCTCGGTGAAGCGCGGCCTGTACGCGGTGAATTTCGGCGGCGGGCAGGTCGATATCACCTCGGGCAAGTTCGTGTTCTCCGCCTCCGAAGCGTATCTGATCGAGGACGGCAAGGTGACGGCGCCGGTGAAGGGGGCCACGCTGATCGGCAACGGGCCGGACGCGCTGACCAAGGTGACGATGGTGGGCAACGACATGGCGCTCGATCCCGGCATCGGCACCTGCGGCAAGAACGGCCAGGGCGTGCCGGTGGGCGTGGGCCAGCCGACGCTGAAGATGGCCGGGCTGACGGTGGGCGGCACGGCGACCTGACGCGGCGGCGCCCCGCGCGGACCCGCGCGGCGAAGGGGAAAACGAAGCCATGCAGGACGCCGAAGCGTTCGACTACGTGATCGTCGGCGCCGGCTCGGCGGGCTGCGTGCTCGCCGCAAGGCTGACCGAGGATCCCGCCTGCCGCGTGCTGCTGCTGGAAGCCGGCGGGCAGGATCGTAACGTCTGGATCCATATCCCGGCCGGGTTCTTCCGCAACATCTTCCACCCGAAACTGACCTGGGTGTTCGAGACCGAGCCGATCCCGACGCTCGACAACCGGCGCATGCCCTGGCCGCGCGGGCGGGTGCTCGGCGGCTCGTCCTCGATCAACGGGCTGATCTACATCCGTGGCCAGAAGCAGGATTTCGACCACTGGCGGCAGCTCGGCTGCACCGGCTGGTCGTACGACGACGTGCTGCCCTATTTCCGCAAGGCCGAGCATCAGGAGCGCGGCGCGAGCGAATACCACGGGGTCGATGGCCCGCTCGCGGTGTCCGACCTGCGCTCGCGCCACGAGCTGAACGACGCGTTCATCGCCGGCGCGCGGGAATGCGGCATCCCGTTCAATCCCGATTTCAACGGGGCGGAGCAGGACGGCGTGGGCCCGTTGCAGGTCACGGTGCGCGGGCGGCGCCGGTCGAGCGCCGCGGCGGCGTATCTGCGCCCCGCCCTGCGCCGGGCAAATCTGAAGGTCGAAACCGGAGCGCTGGCCCATCGCGTGCTGTTCGAGGGGCGGCGCGCCGTCGGGGTGGCGTTCTCCCAGCAAGGCGCGGTCCGCCAGGCGCGGGCGCGGGGCGAGGTGCTGCTGGCCGGCGGCTCCATCAACTCCCCGCAGTTGCTGCAACTCTCGGGCGTGGGGCCAGGCGCGCTGTTGCAGGAGCACGGCATCGCCGTGGTGCGGGATCTGCCGGGGGTGGGCGAGAACCTGCAGGACCACATCGGCGGGCGCATCACCTACCGCGCGCGGCACGCGAACACCTACAACGAGATCTCGCACAGCCTGGTGCGGCAGGCGGTCGCCGGGATGCAGTATGTTTTCGGTGCCGGCGGGCCGCTGATGACGGGCGCGGGGCCGATCGGGATGTTCGTGCGCACGCGGCCGGAGCTCTCGTCGCCGGACGTGCAGTACCAGTTTCTTGCCGGCAGCCTGGACCGCGCCGGGGCGCCGATGCACCGGTTCCCCGGCTGCTCGGCGGTGACGATTCCGTGCCGGCCGGAAAGCCGGGGCTGGCTGCGCATCCGCTCGCCCGATCCGGCGGCGCATCCGGCGATCCAGCCGAACTACCTGGCGACCCAGGGCGATCGGGAGACGATGGTGGCCGGCCTGCGGGTGCTGCGCCGCGTGTTCCAGAGCCCGGCGATGCAGCGCCTGGTGACGGAGGAATACCTGCCCGGCGCCGCGGCGCAGACGGACGAAGACTGGCTGGCCCATGTCCGCGCCACCGGCGGCACGACCTACCACCCGACGAGCACCTGCACGATGGGCACGCAGGAACGCGCGGTGGTGGATCCCGAGCTGCGGGTGCACGGGGTGGAGGGGCTGCGCGTGGTGGATGCCTCGGTGATGCCGACCGTGATCTCCGGCAACACCAACGCCGCGGCGATCATGATCGGCGAGAAGGGGGCGGCGATGATCCGTGCGGCTTCGCGCGGCTGAGCGCGCGAAGCGATTGCCCCAAGGTGGCGCGGTTGGGCGGCGCCGATGGGGGCGCGGGTTTTGATTGCATTCGGTCCCGGTTCCGGCTCATGCTTGCCGAACGGCAAGGCAGAGTGGCAGGGGGCGGATCATGGCTTCCCATGTGCGTCACGACCGGATGGGGCTGCCCGCCTCGGCGCGGGCGGCCGAAAGCAGCCTTCCTGGTTGGAGATCCTGGCTCGGCGCGGTGTTCGTCGTCGCGGCGCTGGCGATCGTGCTGATCGCGCTGTATCGCTGACCGGTATCGTCCGACTGGCAACCACCCGACTGGCAACCACCCGACTGGCAACCACCGGCTGGCAACCATCCGGCCGGTCACGCCGATTTTGCTGGCGCCGCGGGACCGATCGTGCAAAAAACCGCCATGTCCGCGAAGCTTGGCCCCAAAATTAACGTTTTTTTGAGAATCGCCGCAATTCTTGCCGGCGCCCTGTTGCCCTGGGTGGCTTCCGCGGCCCCGCCCGTCTCTCCGCCGGCCCGCGGGCTGTGCGGGCCGGCGATCGCGGCGGCGGAGCGGGCGACAGGTCTGCCGCCCGGACTGCTTGCCGCGGTCGCGGTGATCGAAAGCGGCCGGCCGGACACGGACCCGCGCGCTCTCCCGCCCGGCGCCGCGCACCTGCCCCCGCGGCCCGTGGTACGTCTCCCCCCGCCGCTGTTCCGCCCGGTGGCGCTGCGCCTGGGAGCCGCCGCGCCGGGCACCCGTCCGCCGGCGCCGCTCCCGCCGATGCACGCCTGGCCCTGGACCATCGACGCGGACGGGCAGGGCGCGTTCTTCGCGACCGAGGCCGAGGCGATCGCCGCCGTGCGCACGTTGCAGGCGGCGGGCATTCACTCGATCGACGTAGGCTGTCTGCAAGTGAACCTGCAGGACCACCCGCACGCCTTCCCGACCTTGCAGGCGGCGTTCGACCCCGCGAGCAACGCGCTCTACGCCGCCCGCTTCCTGGCCCGGCTGTTCGATCGGCTCCACACCTGGCCGGCGGCGGTGGCGGCCTACCACTCGCAAACCCCGGGGCTGAGCGAGGACTACCGCCGCCGCGTGCTGGCCCGCTGGCAGTCCGGCGCCACGGCCCCGGCGCGGCCGGCCGCCGCCTATGCCGATTTCGAGGCTTCGGCCGCCAAATACGCCGACTTCGCGCGCCGGTGACCGGCCGTCCCCCGCGGTTCGTCCGTCCCGCATGAGGCTTGCCCTTGTGCTGGCGTGGCGTGAACTGCGCGGCGGGGTGCGCGGCCTCGGCATGGTGGTGCTCTGTCTCGCGCTCGGCGTCGCCGCCATGGCGGCGGTCGGCAGCCTGCGCGCCGGGGCCGAGGCCGGGCTGGCGGCGAACGGCCGGCAGTTGCTCGGTGGCGATCTGGAGATCGGCACCGGCAGCGCACCGCCCCCGCCGGCGCTGAAAGCCTGGCTCGTCACCCGCGGGGCGCTTCTGTCCGAAGTGATCGACCTTCGGACTCTGCTGGTGGCGCCGGACGGCGCGCGCGAGCTGGTCGCGCTGCGGGTGGTGGATTCCCGCTGGCCGCTGGTCGGCGCGCCGGTGCTGGCCCCGGCGCAACCGCTGGCGGCGGCGCTGGCCCGGCGCGACGGGCGCTACGGGCTGCTCGCCGATCCGCTGGTGCTGCGCCGCCTGCGTCTGGCCCCCGGCGCCGTGGTGCGGCTGGGGACCGAGAGCTTCACCCTGCGCGCCGCCCTGGTCGCCGCGCCGGATCAGGCCGCCACGCCGGCGCTGTTCGGCGCCCCCGCGCTGATCGCGCGCGCGGCGTTGCCGGCCACCGGGCTGGTAGTACCGGGGTCGATCGTCGGCTACGCGCTGCGCGCCGTGCTGCCCGCCCCGGCCGACGGTCCGGCGGTCGCGCGGGCGCTGCGGGCGGCCTTCCCCAACAGCGGCTGGCGCATCCGCGGCCCGGCGGACGCGGCGCCTGGGGTGCAGCGGTTCGTCACCGAGACCAGCCTGTTCATGTCCTTGGTCGGGCTGACCGCGCTGCTCGCCGGCGGGATCGGCGTGGCGAACGCGGTGCGGGCCTGGCTGGCGGCGCGCGCCGGCACCATCGCGGTGCTGCGTTGCCTCGGCGCCCCTGCGCGGCTGGTGTTCGCAGTCTGCCTGATCCAGGTGGCGGTGCTGGCGAGCGGCGGCATCCTGCTCGGCCTCGTGGCAGGGGCGGCGCTGCCGGTGCTGGCGCGGCCGTGGCTGGACGGGCTGCTGCCGGTGGCGCCGTTGGCCGGGATCTATCCGCTGCCGCTCGGGCTGGCGGCGCTGTTCGGCGCATTGACGGCGGCGAGCTTCGCGCTGGTCCCGCTCGGCCGGGCGGCGCGCATCCCCGGCGCGATGCTGTTCCGCTCGGCGGCGATC
>JAJZVS010000191.1 GCA_021845555.1 Pseudomonadota bacterium | reverse complement strand
CATTGGACCCGATATTCCGTGCCCCCGAGGCCGTGCCGAGAATCGTGCTGACCAGGCCGGTCGTCAGCAGGATCTCCATGAGCAGCGCCTGGGTATCGCTGACGCCCGGGCCGGGCATGGTGGCGCCGAGCGCCCCGATCGTGCCGAACATCGCGCGCAGGAACGCCGCCGCGGCGATGCCACCCAGGAACTGCGCGCCGAAATAGCCAGGCACCCGGCGCCAGGGGAAATTGCCCCTGAGCGCGAACGCCAGGGTGACCGCCGGGTTCAGATGCGCGCCGCTGACGGTGCCCATGAAATAGATGATCGCCATGACCATCAGCGCCGGCGCGACGACCATCATGCTCAGCGTGATCGCGCCGGCGCTGCGCGCGCCCACCACCACGGCGCCGGTGGCGACGACGACGAGCAGGAACGTGCCCCAGGTCTCGGCGAACAGGCGCCGCCATTCATGCGCCGCTTCCAGGAAATCGGGGACCGGCGAAGCGTGCAGCATGCGATGCCGTAGCATCGATCGGGTGCGGTCAGGGGCTGCGGCTGGCATGGGTTTCCCGTCTCCGTTCAAATCCGCCCCCGCGCGGGGTCAGACGATCTTGCAGGGAATCATGGCGTCCTCGTCGAACGAATAGACCGCGCAGAGGCGGTGGTAGCCGTCGGCGATCACCACCTTGCCGGCGTTCCTGTCCCGGACCAGAAGCAGCGGCGAAAGCTTCTCGTTCCGCAGGATGCTTTCCCGGTCCTTCTGCACATGGCTGTTGCTGACGCCGAGCAGCGACAGGCCGGAGGCGCGGAAGATGTCCTTGGCGGCGAATTCCGACATCCCGGCCCGTTGCAGGTCCTCGGCCAGTTGCCCGGCCGCCTGTGGTTCGAACGTCAGGCTGAGGAAGGAGCGGGCCGCCGGGTAATCATGCTCCTGCGGTTCCCGCAGCCATTTGATCTTCGCCTTCTTGGCCATGCGCGTCCTCGATCGAGGGTGTGGCGCCGCGTCCGGTGCGGGCCACGGCGGGGCAGGATAGCACACCCCCCGCCACGCCGGACGGCGCCCCGCACGATTGAGCCGGGCGCGGTCCGGGCGCACTGTCCCGCCCGCCCCGAGGGAGCCCGCCGCCATGCCCGCTTACGCATTCGTCACCGTCGATGTGTTCACCGACCGCCGCTTCGGCGGCAATCCGCTCGCCGTGTTTCCCGACGCCGCCGGCCTCTCCGCCGACGACATGCAGGCGCTGGCCGCCGAGTTCAACCTGTCGGAAACCACCTTCGTCCTGCCGCCGGACGATCCGCGCCACTCGGCGCGCGTGCGCATCTTCGGCCCGCGCAGCGAACTGCCGTTCGCCGGCCATCCGAATGTCGGCACCGGCTTCGTGCTCGCCCGGCGGATGGAGAACCCGCCCGAGCACTTCACCTTCGAGGAACCCGCCGGCCTCGTGCGCGTGCACGTGCTGCGCAACGCGGACGGCGCGATCGACGGCGCCCGCGTCGCCGCGCCGCGCTCGCTCTCGCTGGGCAGCGCGGTGCCGACCGAAACCATCGCCGCCTGCGCCGGGCTGGCGCCGGAGGATATCGTGACCACCGCGCACACGCCGCTGATCGCCTCGGTCGGCATGCCCTTCGCGATCGCCGAGGTGGACGGGCTCGGCCCGCTCGCCCGCGCCACCCCCGACCTGGCCGCCTTCCGTGCCGCCGCGGCGCGCTTCGGGGCGGAGACGGAGGGGTTCAAGCTGCTGCTCTATGCCGCCCGCGCCGGCAACGCGCTGACCCCGCGCATGCGGATGTTCGCCCCGCTCAGCGGGGTGATGGAGGACCCGGCCACCGGCAGCGCCGCCGCGGCGCTGGCCGCGCTGCTCACCTCCCGCGCGCCGGGCGACAACGTGTCGTTGACGTTCGAGATCGAGCAGGGGATCGAGCTCGGCCGGCCGAGCCGCATCCTCGCCTCCGGCCGCAAAACCGGCGAGGGCCCGGTCAGCGCCACCGTCGCCGGAACCTGCGTGCCGGTGTTGCAGGGAACCGCCACGCTATGACGGCTTCGCGCGCAGCGCCGCAACCTCCTGGCGCAGCGCGCGCAGTTCGTTGAAGCCGGCCGTCACATCGCGCATCACCGCGGCGATGCCCTCCATCCGGCCGGACGCATCGCGGAACGCCACGATGGTGAAGGCGACCGAGATGCGCGTGCCGTCCTTGCGCAGCGCCGGCACCGACAGCAGGTCGCCGGCGCCGTAGCGGCTGGTGCCGGTGCGCATCGTCTCGGCGTAGCCGGCCCAGTGGCGGGCGCGCAGCGTCTCGGGGATGATGAGGTCGAGCGAGGCGCCCAGCGCCTCCGCCGCGGTGAAGCCGAAGATCCGCTCGGCGCCGCGGTTCCAGAAGCGGATCGCGCCGGCGGCGTCGGCATACACCACCGCGTCCGGCATCTCGGCCACCAGGCGCGTGCAGAAATCGACTGGATCGAGCGGCATCCGTCCCTCCTTCCGGTCCGGTCGCAGCGACCGACCTACTCCTCGCCCCTACTCCTCGCCGGGCACCGCGCGCCGGCGCTTGGCGGCGCCGCGATGCGCCTTCGCCTCCAGCCGCCGTTCCTTCGCCGCCCGGCCGGGGCGCGTCGGCACCCGCTTCACTGGCGGCGTCGCGGCCCGGCGCACCAGCGCGAGCAGCGTGTCCAGCGCCTGCGCGCGGTTGCGCTCCTGCGAGCGATGGCGCTGCGCGGCGATCAGCAGCATCCCCGCCTGGGTCATCCGCCGCCCGGCCAGCCGCGTCAACCGGGCGCGCACCGCCTCCGGCAGGCCGGTCGCCGCCACGTCCACCTGCCACTGCACCGCGGTCGAGACCTTGTTCACGTTCTGCCCGCCGGGGCCGGAGGCGCGCACGAAGCTTTCGGCGATCGCGCGGTCGTCGATCGACAGCGACGGGCTGACCGGAATGAGCGCCATCAGCGGCCGAACCGGCGCTCGCGCGACTGGAAGGTGCGGATCGCGCGAAGCAGGTCGATGCGGCGGAACGCCGGCCAGTTCACGTCGGTGAAGTGGAACTCGCTGTACACGCTCTGCCACAGCAGGAAGCCCGACAGCCGCACCTCGCCCGAGGTGCGGATGATGAGGTCCGGGTCCGGCAGGTCGGGGGAATAGAGATGCCGCCCGATCGCCTCCGGCGTCACCGCCGCCGCCGCTTCGTCGGGGGTGGCGCCGCGCGCGGTCAGTTCGCGCAGCAGGGAGCGCATGGCGTCGGCGATCTCCTCCCGCCCGCCGTAATTGGCGGCGATCGTCAGGGTCATCTGCCGGTTGGCGGCGGTGGCGGCGCGGGCGCGGTCAAGCGCGGCCACCAGCGGCGGCGGCAACAGATCGAGCCGGCCGATCGTCTGCACCCGCACGCCGAGGCGATGGATGCGCGGATCGGCGGCGAGGCTGTTCATCTTCGCCTCGATCGCGGCGAGGATGCCCGAAACCTCCTCGGCCGGACGGGAGAGGTTGTCGGTCGAACAGACCCAGAGCGTGACCGCATCGACGCCGAGCTCGGCGCACCAGTCCAGCACCTCGTCCAGCTTGCCGGCGCCGAGCGCGTAGATGCTGTGGAAATCGCGCAACCCCTGGTCGCGCCCATGGCGGCGGTTGCCGTCCAGGATGATGCCGATATGGCGCGGCATGCGCCCGGCGGCGCGCACCTCGTGCAACAGCCGCGCCTCGTACCACCGGTAGATGCCGTCGCGCGCGATGTGGCGCAGCAGGCGCGCCAGCCGCCCCTGCCGTTCCGGCCGCGGCCGGCCCCGCTGCGTGTCACGGGCGGGGTCCAGACCTGTCGGCGCCGCCGCCTCCCCCCCGAGCGCGGGCGTTTCCTTCGCGAACGCAACCATCCGGCCAGTATCGTCCGACGCCGACCGGGACGCCAGGGGGATAAGCGACCGGCAGGGCGTCTCATTTTGCCGCAAGGGGTTCGATGGCGACGGCGGCGGCGATGAAAAGACCCGACCGGCGGGACGCTCAGCCCCCGGTCGCGGCGAGGGAGCGGACCTGCCAGACAGTCCGATGTTCCTCCCCGTGGGCCATCCGGATCACGTCCTGCTGCTTGAGCGGAATGCCGGTCGTCCAGTCGATCCACCAGCGGGTTTCGGCCGCGACATCGGGCCGGTCCGGCGGGCCGTGGCGGACCACCCGCAGCAGGATCGTGCGCCGTGGGGCGCCGGTCCCCATCGGCAGGAGGGGATCGCCGAGATGGGTGACGGTCGCGGACTGCCAGATCCACAGCGCGCCGCGGCGCGGCAGGGGGAAATCCACCTTGGTGCCGACCGGGCCGGTCATGACGGTGCGCAGCGCCTGGCGTTCCGTCTCGCTGCCGGGCCGGGCCCGGCCGCCGCCCCAGAAGCCGAGCAGGTAGCGGTATGGCCGGCCGTTGATGCGTCGCAGGCAGACGTCGGGATCGGCCTTGTCGGCGCCGAGGAAGGTGACGCTCACCCCGGTGCTGAGGATCGCGGTGCTGCCGGCGGCGCAGGGCGGCACCGACGGCAGGCCGGTGGTCAGGACCGGGGCGGGCGCGGGGGTCGGCGGCCGGGGCGGCGCCACCTGGCATCCGGCCAGGGCGGTGCCGAGCACCAGCAGCCACGCCCACGCCATGCCCCGCAGGCGGCCGGGCGCGCCGCTGCCCGCCGATGTGTGCCGTCCCGCCGCAGCCACCGGGTCAGACCCGCATGGGCATCAGCACATAGAGCGCGCTGGCGTCCGCCGCGTCGCGCACCACGGTGGGGGCGGAGCCGTCGGCGAAGCAGAACTCCACCTGGCCGCGATCGTCCACCTGATCGGTGATGTCGTTCAGGTAGCGGGCCTGGAAGCCGATCTCGAGCGGACCGGAATCGTAGCTGACGCGGCCTTCGTCCAGCTCCTCGGTCGCGGTGCCGAGGTCGGGGCTGGCGGCCGACAGCACCAGCAGGTCGTGCGACAGCGCGAGCTTCACCGGGCGTGAGCGCTCGGCGGAGATGGCGGCGACGCGGGCCACGGCGTCGGCGAACTCCTTCTTGTTGACGCGCAGGATCTTGTCGTTGCCGCGCGGGATCACGCGCTCGTATTCCGGGAAGGTGCCGTCGATCAGCTTGCTGGTCAGCCGCACCGCATCGACGTGGAACTGGATGCGGGTGTCCGACAGCGCGACTTCCACGTTGCCGGTGACCTCGTCGAGCAGCTTGCGCAGCTCGGCCACGGTTTTGCGCGGGATGATGACGCCGGGCATGCTCCCCGCCCCTTCGGGCAGCGGTTCCTCCACCCGGGCCAGCCGGTGGCCGTCGGTGGCAACCGCGCGCAGCACCTTGGTGCCGTCGCTGTCGGCGGCGTGCAGGTAGATGCCGTTGAGGTAGTAGCGGGTTTCCTCGGTCGAGATGGCGAAGCGGGTGCGGTCGATCAGCCCGCGCAGCTGCTGCGCCGAGAGGTCGAACCGATGCGGCAGGGCGCCGGCGGTCATGGAGGGGAAATCCTCCACCGGCAGCACCACCAGGCTGGTGGCGTAGCGCCCGGCGCGCAGCGCGAGCTGGGCGTCCCCGCCCGGGTGGTCGAGTTCGATCTCGGCGTTCTCGGGCAGCTTGCGGACGATTTCATACAGCGTGGCGGCCGGCGCGGTGGCGGCGCCGTTGCGGGAGGTGCTGGCGGGCACCTCCTCGACGATGGCGATCTCCATGTCGGTGGCGGTGAGCGCGAGCTTACCGTCCGCCACCCGGATCATGACATTGGCCAGGATCGGGATGGTGTTGCGCTTTTCCACCACGCTCTGGACATGGGCCAGCGCCTTGAGCAGCGCGGCGCGGTCGGCCTTCAATTTCATCGTGTCATACCCCAAGCGGCCGCGCCCCGGCGGGGGCGAATCGTTCCCCCCAGTGTAGCAAGCGGGCGGCGGGGAAGGCCAGAGGGGTGGCGCGGGCGCACCAGGGCGATCGGGCGAACGCCTCGATGGCCCCCGGCCGGACGCGCGAGACCTGGTGGCAACCGGGAGACCGACCCGCGCCGGGGGGTACTGAGTTCGATATCGTAATAATAGGGACGCGCCTCCGCCCGGCCGCTCAGGCCGGAATTTCCGCCCCATCCGACGGCGCCAGCGCCGCGCAGCCGCGCCAGACCGGCCGACGGTCCCGCCGACCGGTGGGGGGCAGGCAACAAAGCGCCAGAATGTCCGTCCCGGGGGCGGCTTTCGCCCGCGCGCCAGCGTACTCGGCCGCCGCCGCCGCGGCCGCCGCGCGCCCGCCGGGCACCAGGATCACCGGCCGGCGCCGCGATGGGGGCAGCAGCGCGCGTTCCACCCCGAGCATCCAGCCGAGCGGGCGCAGAATGGGCCCCAGCCGACGATCGGCCGCCAGCCTGTCCTGCACCGCCGGGTCGCGCAGCAGCGCTTCCATCTCCGCGCGGGCGGCAGCGGCTTGCGGGACCAGCCGCAGCAGCCAGCGCCAGGAACGCGGCAGCCCGCTGCGTTCGGGCGGCGGGTCCGCCGACAGGTCGCGGAAGCGGTGGGTGGGAACGAATTTCGGCGCGGCCGGCTTGGGGGCGGGCTTCGGCGGCGGGATCGGGGTGGCGGCGACGGCGCGGAACCGGGCGGCGAGATGGCGCAGCCGCGCGAGCAGGGCACCGGCTTGCGCGGTTTCCAGGCCCGCGTGGCCGCCCCCCGCGTGATCGCGCCCCGCCGAACCGCCCAAGCCGGCGATGCGGTCGGCCAGCCAGGCGATGAGGCTGGTAATGCGGTCGCGGAGGGGGGTGGGGGTCATGGGTGCGGGAACATAAATAGAACATTTGCCCGGGGCGAGGCAACAGGTTTGTGCGCGCGGTGCGCGCTGGCCGCGCGGCAACCTTCCCTCTCCGCCCCAACGGGGCGGAGAGGGAAGGTTGGGTTGCGGCGCGAACGGCGCCCGCCCGTCAGCCCAGCAGCAGCACCGCCAGGCTCCCCGCCCCCGCCGCGCAGCAGTAATAGGCGAAGGGCGCGAGCGCCCAGGACTCGTGGTTGCGGAAATACCGCATCAGGAACGCCGTGCTGGCGTAGGCGGTCACGCCGGCCACCACCGCCGCCAGCGCCGCAAGCCCCAGCGCGCCGTGCGGCATGCCGGCATGCAGCATCTTCGGCACCTCCAGCACCGCCGCGCCGGCGATCACCGGGGTGGCGATCAGGAAGGAGAAATGCGCCGCGCCCTCGTGGTCGATGCCGCGCGTGAGCCCCCCCACCATGGTGGCGCCGGAGCGCGAGATGCCGGGGATGAACGCCGCGCATTGCCAGAACCCGATCGTCAGCGCGTCGCGCGCGGTCAGGCTGGACAGCGGGCGGGTCGGCGCGGCGGCCGCATCCCCCGTCGTGTCCCGCGTCGTGTCCTGGGGCGCCGCACCCGCCGCCGGCCGGCGGCCGGCGCGCAGCTTTTCCGCGCCCAGCAGCAGCAGCCCGTTCACCACCAGGAACACGGCCGCCACCCAGGGATCGCCGAACAACCG
>JAJZVS010000190.1 GCA_021845555.1 Pseudomonadota bacterium | reverse complement strand
TGCGATGATACGTGCGGCGCGGCGCGTCCACCCCGAACGTCGCCAGATGCGCGACCAGCACGGCGAACCGGTGGCTCATCCGGTTGAGGCGCAGGCGCAGCCGGCACATCAGCGGGCCGGCGATCTGACCCCGGCGGAGCGCCTCCCAGATGCCCTGCACCAGGAACGCCACGACATCGGCGAAACGCACGGCCAGGGGGTGGGGCGCTTGCTTGGTCACGGCGCCATAACAGCATGGAAGCGTTGAAGAAGCGTTAACCGGCCGCCCGAATCCTCCCGCCCGGCCGCGCAGCCGGCCTGGGCTCGGATCGACGGGACGCACGGGGTCCGGGTTGGCGCGGTTTATCACGGACCCCTTCGCCCGATTGTCCGGTCAGACCGCGGGCAGCGGCTTGACGCCCCTGCGGCGGGTGGCTACACCCCGGCCCCTGCCCGCGCGCCGGTCCCGGCGCGCAGTTGCCCAGGTGGCGGAATTGGTAGACGCGCAGGTTTCAGGTACCTGTGGCCGCAAGGTCGTGGAAGTTCGAGTCTTCTCCTGGGCACCAAATTCAATGGTTCATTGTCAGTGGTCGGTGGTCGGATGGGCGTGACGCAGTTCATGCCGGGTGCGGCGCTGCACCTGCATCGTGACGACCTGCCGGAAGGCCTGTCGCTCGGTCCCGTGGTGGCCGTCGATACCGAGACGATGGGCCTCAACCCGCACCGCGACCGGCTGTGCCTGGTCCAGTTGTCCGCCGGCGACGGGGTGGCGCATCTGGTGCAGCTTCGCCCGCCGGCGCTCGGCGGACGCGGCTTCGACTGCCCCAATCTGGCGCGGTTGATGGCCGATCCCGGCACCGTGAAGCTGATGCATTTCGCCCGCTTCGATGTCGCGGTGCTGCAGCACAGCCTGGGGATCACCGTCGCGCCGGTGCGCTGCACCAAGATCGCCGCCAAGCTGGTTCGTACCTTCACCGATCGCCACGGCCTGCGCGATCTGTGCCGCGAGATTCTGGGCGTCGAGATCAGCAAGCAGCAACAGACCTCGGACTGGGGCGCACCCGAACTCAGCCCCGAGCAACTGGCCTATGCCGCCTCCGACGTGCTGCACCTGCACGCGCTCTGGGCGAAGCTGGAGGCGCTGCTGCGCCGCGAAGGCCGGCTGGAACTGGCGGAGGCGTGCTTCGCCTTCCTGCCGGCGCGCGGACGGCTCGATCTGCTGGGCTACGAAGACCCGGACATCTTCGCGCACTGATCGCGCGGGATGCGCGCCGCAATCGCGGTTGCGGCCGGCGCGTCAGTCGGTAGTATGTCCGTCAAGGTCCGCGGCGCGACGCGCCCGCTCGCGGACGACGACAGGGCGCAAGGAACTGCCAGCCTCGGCCGCGCAACCGCGCCGGCCCTTGTCCGTCCCACCGCGCCCCGCAAAGCGCGCGGGGGTGGGCTCTGCCGGCCGCACATGACAGGCTGGAGGCGCCGGCGCACAGGCCGGCAAACAAAAAGACGCATGGAAACAGGGGACTTTCGCATCATGACACCCCGATTCTTTCCGTCTCCGGCCGCATGCGGCCGGCGGCCCCGGCGGCGCTGAGCCCATGCTCGCGTACGCATTGCGGCGCATCCTGGCGACCATTCCGGTGATGCTGTTCGTCGCCTTCTTCGTCTTCTCCCTGCTCTACCTCGCCCCCGGAGACCCGGCGGCGATCATCGCCGGGGACCAGGCGACGCCGGCGCAGATCGCCGCGATCCGCCTCAACCTCGGTCTCGACCGGCCGTTCCTGGTGCGGTTCGGCGGCTGGCTCTGGCAGGTGATGCACGGCAATCTGGGCACCTCGATCTTCACCAGCCTGCCGGTGAGCCACATGATCGCGCAGCGGCTGGAGCCCACGCTGTCGCTGATGGTGCTCAGCACGCTGATCGCCATCACCGTCGCCATTCCGCTCGGCGTGCTGGCGGCGTGGAAGCAGGGGTCGTGGATCGACCGGCTGGTGATGGTGCTGGCGGTGTTCGGCTTCTCCACCCCGGTGTTCGTGGTGGGCTACCTGCTTGCCTACGTGTTCGCGCTGAAGCTCGGCTGGCTGCCGGTGCAGGGGTTCCATTCGCTGCGGCACGGGTTCTGGCCCTATTTGCGCACGCTGATCCTGCCCTCGGTCGCGCTCGGCCTGATCTACATCGCGCTGATCGCGCGGATCACGCGCGCCACCATGCTGGAAGTGCTCAGCCAGGACTACGTCCGCACCGCGCGGGCGAAAGGCGTGGGCAACCGCGCGATCCTGTTCGTGCATGCGCTGAAGAACGCCGCGGTGCCGATCACCACCGTGGTGGGATCGGGCGTGGCGCTGCTGATCGGCGGCGCGGTGGTGACAGAGAGCGTGTTCGCCATTCCCGGCCTCGGGCGGCTGACCACAGATGCCATTCTGCAACGGGATTATCCGGTGATCCAGGGCGTCGTGCTGCTGTTCTCCTTCGTCTATGTCGTCGTCAACCTGATCGTCGACCTGCTCTACACGCTGTTCGACCCGAGGATCCGGTATTGAGCACCACCTATCGCCAAGGGACGGTGGCCGCGGTCGCGCTGCCCGACGTGCTGCCGCCGCTGGTCCGCCGCGGACGGACGCGCACCTTCCTGCGCCGCCACCCCACCATCGCCGCCGGCGGGGCGCTGATCGCGCTGATGCTGGCGATCGCCGTGTTCGCGCCCTGGCTCGGCACGGTCGATCCGACCGCGATCGACCCGATCCACCGCCTGGCGGATCCGTCGGCACGACACTGGTTCGGCACCGACATGCTGGGGCGCGACGTCTGGTCGCGCACGCTGTATGGCGCGCGCATCTCGCTGCTGGTGGGGTTCTCGGTGGCGTTCTGCGCCGGCGCCGCCGGCACGCTGGTGGGCGTGGCGGCCGGCTTCATCCGCGTGCTGGACGGCGTGCTGATGCGGATCATGGACGGGCTGATGTCGATCCCGCCCATTCTGCTGGCGATCGCGCTGATGGCGCTGACGCGGGCCTCGGTGCAGAACGTGATCTTCGCCATCTCGGTGTCGGAGTTCCCGCGCGTCTCCCGGCTGGTGCGCGGCATCGTGCTGTCGCTGCGGGAACAGCCGTTCGTGGAAGCGGCGGTGGCCGCCGGCACCCGCCTGCCGCGCATCATCTTGCGCCATATCCTGCCCAACACGGTCGCGGCCCTGCTGGTGCAGGCCACCTACACCTGCGCCTCGGCGATGATCACCGAGGCGATCCTGTCCTTCATCGGCGCCGGCACGCCGCCCATCATCCCGAGTTGGGGCAACATCATGGCCGAGGGCCGCGCTTTGTGGGAGATCAAGCCCTATATCGTGTTCTTCCCGGCGTTCTTCCTCTCGGTCACGGTGCTGGCGGTAAACCTGCTGGGCGACGGGCTGCGCGACGCGCTCGACCCGCGACTGGCGAAGCGGCTGTGAGCCCGCTGCTCGAAGTCACCTCCCTGCAGACGCATTTCGCCACGCCCGATGGCGTGGTGCGCGCGGTCGAGGGGTTGTCGTTCCATATCGATGCCGGCGAGACCGTCGCCATCGTGGGCGAATCCGGTTGCGGCAAGTCGGTCACGTCGATGTCCATCCTGCGGTTGATCGCCGAACCGCCGGGGCGGATCGCCGGCTCGATCCGCTTCCAGGGGCGCGAACTGCTGGCTTTGCCCGAGAGCGAGATGCGGCAGCTGCGCGGCAACGACATCTCGATGATCTTCCAGGAGCCGATGACCAGCCTCAATCCGGTGCTGACGGTCGGGCGGCAGATCACCGAAACGCTGCGGCTGCACCAGGGACTGAACGCCAGCGCGGCCGAGGCGCGGGCGATCGAAAGCCTCACGCTGGTCGGTATTCCGGCGCCGGAACGCCGCGTGCGCGAATACCCGCACCAGTTGTCGGGCGGCATGCGCCAGCGGGTGATGATCGCGATGGCGCTGGCCTGCAACCCGAAGCTGCTAATTGCCGACGAGCCGACCACCGCGCTCGATGTCACCATCCAGGCGCAGATTCTCGATCTGATGCGCGGGCTGAAGCAGCGGCTCGGCTCGGCGATCATGCTGATCACGCACGATCTTGGCGTGGTGGCGGAAATGGCCGAGCGGGTGGTGGTGATGTACGCCGGACGCAAGGTGGAGGAAGCCCCGGTCCGGGAGATCTTTGCCCGGCCGATGCATCCCTACACGGTGGGTCTGCTGGGCGCGGTGCCGAAGCTGGGCTCGTCGCTCAGCACCACCGGGCGTAGCCGGCTCGCGGAAATCCCCGGCCTGGTGCCGAGCCTGCGGCAGAAGATCGTCGGCTGCGCCTTTGCCGGGCGCTGCGCCCTCGCCACCGACCTTTGCCGCGAAACCGCGCCGGCGATCGAGACCAAAGCGCCGGACCACGCGGTGGCCTGCCATTACGCCGAACGCCGGATGGCCGCATGATCCCGTTGCTGGAAGTTACCGATCTCAAGAAGCACTTCCCGATCCGCGGCGGCGTGCTCGGCCGCGTGACGAATCACGTCTACGCGGTCGATGGCGTGAGCTTCGACATCGCGCGCGGCGAAACCCTGTCGCTGGTGGGCGAATCCGGCTGCGGCAAATCCACCGTCGGCCGCGCGGTGCTGCGCCTGATCGCGCCCACCGCCGGCGAGGTGCGGCTCGATGGCGAGCGGATCGACAACCTGCCCGCCGCGCAGCTGCGCCGGTTGCGTCAGCGCGTACAGGTGGTGTTCCAGGACCCGTTCTCCAGCCTCAGTCCGCGCCAGAAAGTGCGCGAGATCATCGCCGAGCCGATCGTCAATTTCGGCCTGGCGCGCGGCGCCGCGCTCGAATCCCGGATTGCCGGCCTGCTGGAGAAGGTGCGCCTGCCGCGCGACGCGATGGACCGCTATCCGCACGAATTCTCCGGCGGCCAGCGCCAGCGCATCTGCATCGCCCGCGCGCTCGCCCCGGACCCCGACCTGATCGTGTGCGACGAGGCGGTTTCCGCGCTCGATGTCTCGGTGAAGGCGCAGATCGTCAATCTGCTGGCCGAGCTGCAGGACGCGCTCGGGCTGGCGCTGCTGTTCATCAGCCACGATCTGGCGATCGTCGAGCACCTGACGCATCGCGTGGCGGTGATGTATCTGGGCAAGATCGTGGAAGTGGCGGATCGGCGCACGCTGTTTTCGCGCGCGCACCACCCCTACACGCGGGCGCTGCTCTCGGCGGTGCCGGTGCCGGACCCGGCGGCGAAACGGCAGCGGATGATCCTGACCGGCGACGTGCCGAGCCCGATCCATCCGCCGTCGGGCTGCCGGTTCCATACCCGCTGCCCGTTCGCCTTCGACCGCTGCCGGACCGAGGAGCCGGTGCTGCGCCGGGTGGCCGAGGGGCAGGTCTCCGCCTGCCATCTGGATGTGCCGGATGCGCCGGCGGCAGCTTAGAACCCGGGGCAAGAACGACGTCGGCGGTGCCTTGGGGCACTGACCCAAGGCACCGCCGCGTCAGAGAACGAAAGCCTTCGTCGCGTCAGGCCGCGGCGGCGCGGTCGGCGATGAAGTCAGGATCGCTCACGCGGGGGATGTCGGAGCGGGTCAGGCCGATATCGGCCAGGTCACGATCGCTCATCGCGCACAGCTCGCTGACCGCACGCTCCCGCACCGACCAGGCCTGCACGCGCGCGACGATCGGCGCCGCCAGACGGGCGAACAGCCCGTGGCGCCGCTGCGGCTGCGCCGGCTCGTAATCGGCATCGTCCCAGGTGCTGTGATAGGACAGCGAGGTGGGCAGCGAGAAGGCAAGGTCGGACTTGGAAATCGGAGCAGACATGGGGAAAGAACTCCCGGCAGTGTCTTCGGGTCCGGCGCACCGTCCCTGTGGCGGGGCGCCCCCGAAGCGTTTCGCAGTGCAACATAGGGCTCCTGGCGCGGCCGAACGCTGCGGAGTTTCCCATGCTGCTATGCAGCATTTGCATGAAGGACAGTGTCTATGACCAATTCGCCGCCGACCTCCCCGGCCGACCGGCTGGCTTCCCTGCGCCGGGTTCTCGCCGCCGAGGGGTTGGCCGGCTTCATCGTGCCCCGCGCCGACGAGCACCTGGGCGAGTATGTCCCCGCCGCGGCGGAACGGCTGGCCTGGCTGACCGGCTTCACCGGCAGCGCCGGGCTGGCCGCGGTGCTGGCCGATCGCGCCGCCGTGTTCACCGACGGGCGCTACGTGCTGCAACTCGCCGCCGAGACCGATCCGGCACTGTGGGAGCGCGGGCACAGTACCGAGCAGCCGCCGCCCGACTGGCTGCGGCGCCATGCGCCGGCGGGGGGGACAATCGGCTACGACCCGATGCTGATCAGCGAGGAGGGCCTCGCGCGCTACGCCGCCGCCGGTCTCACCCTGCGCGCGGTGGCGGCGAACCCGATCGACGCGGTCTGGACCGACCGGCCCGCCGCGCCGGCCGCCCCGGCGCGGCCGCATCCGCTGGCCTGGGCTGGCCGCGCCTCGGCCGACAAGCGCGCCGATATCGCCGCCGTCTTGCGCGCCGCCGGGCAGGCAGCGGCGGTGATCACCGATCCGGCCTCGCTCGCCTGGCTGCTGAATATCCGGGGCGCGGACGTGCCGTTCACGCCCTTCGCGCTCGGCTTCGCGCTGGCCCACGCGGATGCGCGCGTCAGCCTGTTCATGGACGCGGCGAAGCTGGACGGGGCAACCCGCGCCTGGCTCGGCAACGAGGTGAGCGTGGCGGATCGGGCCGCGCTCGCCCCCGCGCTCGCCGCGCTGAAGGGCAAGAAAGTGCGGATCGATCCCGCCGGGGCGCCGGTGTGGTTCGCGCAGACCCTACGCGCGGCGGGGGCCGAGGTGGCGGGGGAGGCCGATCCCTGCCTGCTGCCGAAAGCCTGCAAGAACGCGGTGGAACAGGCCGGCGCCCGCGCCGCCCATGCGCGGGATGCGGTGGCGCTGTGCCGGTTCCTCCACTGGCTCGCCGTCGAGGCCCCGACCGGGCGGCAGACCGAGGCCGCCGCCGCCGCGCGGCTGCTGGCGTTCCGCGCCGCTCTGCCGGATTTCCGCGGCGAGAGCTTCCCGGCAATCTCGGGGGCCGGGGAGCACGGCGCGATCATCCATTACCGCGTCACGCCCGAAACCGATCGGGCGATCCGGCCCGACGAGGTCTATCTGATCGATTCCGGCGCCCAGTTCCCCGACGGCACCACCGACGTGACCCGCACGGTCTGGAGCGGGCCGGGCGCGGCGCCGGCGCGACTCCGCCAGCACGTCACAAGCGTGCTGCAAGGCCATATCGCCATCGCCACGCTGGTCTTCCCCGAAGGCGTCGGCGGGGCGCATCTGGACGCTTTCGCGCGCCGGGCGCTGTGGCAGGCCGGGCTCGACTACGACCACGGCACCGGCCACGGGGTCGGCAGCTATCTTTCGGTGCACGAGGGGCCGGTCAGCCTCTCGCGCCTCGCCCGCCCGGTGCCGATCGCCGCTGGGATGGTGCTGTCGG
>JAJZVS010000189.1 GCA_021845555.1 Pseudomonadota bacterium | reverse complement strand
GACCGCGCCGGTTTCTACGGCTACCATGTGGCCGAGCACCACGGCACGCCGCTCGGCCTCGCGCCGTCCCCGTCGGTGTGGCTGGCGGCGGTGGCGCAGCGCACCGAGCGGCTGCGGATCGGTCCGCTGGTCTATACGCTGCCGCTGTATCACCCGCTGCGGCTGATCGACGAGATCTGCATGCTGGACCGGCTCAGCAACGGACGGCTGATGCTGGGCGTGGGGCGGGGAATCTCGCCGATCGAGCTCGGCTACTGGGGACTGGACCCCGAGACCGCGCCGGCGATGTATCAGGAGGCGCTGGAGGTGGTGCTGGCCGGGCTGGCCACCGAGGAGCTCACGTTCGAGGGGCAATTCTACCAGTTCCGGAGCGTGCCGATCGAACTCTCCCCGGTGCAGCGCCCGCACCCGCCGTTATGGTATGGCATCGGCACCGCCGACGGCGTGCCCTGGGCGGCGCGCCACCAGGTGAACGTGGTGTCCAACCTGCCGCCGGCGCCGATGCGCGCGATCGCCGCGCGCTACCGCGCCGAATGGGCCGCGCTCGGCCAGCCGGCGGAGCGCCTGCCGCTGATCGGCCTGGTGCGCCACGTGGTGGTGGCGGAGACCGACGCGGCCGCCCTGGACATCGCCCGGCCGGCCTATCGGCGCTGGCGCGAGAGTTTCCTCAAGCTGTGGCTGCGGCACGGCAAGATGCCGAGTCCGCACGCGATCTTCCCCGCCGAGTTCGACGAGGCGGAGGCGACCGGCCGCGCGGTGGCGGGCGCGCCGGACAAGGTGCGCGCGCGGCTGCGGGAGATGGCGACCGAAAGCGCGATCACCTACCTGCTGTGCCGCTTCGCCTTCGGCGACATCCCCCTCGCGGCGATGCTGCGCTCGGTTTCGCTGTTCGCCGCCGAGGTGATGCCGGACTTCGGTTGAACCGGGACGCTTCCCGCCGTGGCGGGAACGCGGCAGACTGACCCGCGTTGCCGCTACGGCAAGGGGAAACGCAAGATGAAAATCGGACTCTCGCTGAGCATCCTGGCCGAGGATGGGCGCGCGGACGCGGCGGTGTATCGGGACCACCTGGCGCTCGGCGATCTCGCCGAGCCGCTCGGCTTCGACAGCCTGTTCGCGCTGGAGCATCATTTCACCGGCTATTCGATGTCGCCGGCGCCGACCCAGTTGCTGAGCTATTTCGCCGGGCGGACGCAGCGGATCGCGCTCGGCACCGCGGTGATCGTGCTGCCCTGGCACGATCCGATCCGGGTGGCCGAGCAGATCGCGCTGCTCGATGTGCTGTGCGGCGGGCGCTGCCTGTTCGGCTTCGGCCGCGGCGCCGCCAGCGTGGAATACCAGGGCTTCCGCATCCCGATGGAGGAGGCGCGCGGGCGTTTCGTGGAGGCCGCGCGCATCGTGCAGCTTGCGCTGCGCGAACCGAGCTTCGAATTCGACGGCGCGTTCTACAAGATCCCCCGCACCGCGATCCGCCCGCGGCCGATGTCGCATCCCGAGCGGCGCTTCTACGCCTCCTCGGTCAGCCCGGAATCGGCCGAGGTGATGGCCAAGCTCGGCTTCCGCATGATGGTCATCATGCAGAACGAATGGCCCCGCGCCGCCGAGGACATCGCCCGCTTCCGCGCCATCGCCGAGGCGGTGGGCCATACCCCGCCGCCGCCGGTGATCCTGACCAACGTCTCCTGCGCGCCCTCGCGCGCGGAGGCCGAGGAGCGCGCCATGCAGTGGCTCGGACGGAAATGGGATTCGATCGACGCGCACTACCATTTCTCCGACGGGCATCTGGCGTCGGTGAAGGGCTACGAATCCTACGGCAAGATGGCCAAGACCTACGCCAAGATGAAGGACCCGGCGGGCCGCGCCAAGGCGACCGAGTTCTATGTGCGGATCCAGATCGTCGGCACGCCGGACGATTGCATCCAGCAGATCGCCCAGCTGCGCGCGGCCACCGGCACCGACCACCTGATCGCCGATTTCTCCTACGGCGGGATGCCGCACGAGGAGGGCGAACTCAACATGCGGCTGTTCGCCGATCGGGTGCTGCCGGTGGCGCAGCGGGATACGCTGTTCGGCTCCGCCCCGGCGGTGACCACGGGGCGGCGGGGGGAAGATATCTTCGCCCCCGCCTGAAACCCGTCAGGCGGCTTCGCTCTCCGACTCCGCCCGCCGCTCGCTGCGCTTGCGCGCGTTCGGGTCGAGGTGGCGCTTGCGCAGCCGGATCGCGGCCGGCGTCACTTCCACCAGCTCGTCTTCCTCTACATAGGCGATCGCCTGCTCCAGGCTCATGCGCCGCGGCGGGATCAGCAGCATCGCGTCGTCCTTGCCGGCGGCGCGGACGTTGGTGAGCTTCTTTTCCTTGATCGGATTCACGTCGAGGTCCGATCCGCGGGAGTGCTCTCCGAGGATCATGCCGACATAGACCTTCTCGCCGGGCGAAACGAACAGCACGCCGCGATCCTGCAGGTAGAACAGCGCGTAGTGCACCGCCTCCCCATCCGAGTTGGAGATCAGCGAGCCGGAGCGCCGGCCCTCGATCGGACCTTTCCACTCGCCGTAGCCGGCGAACAGGCGGTTCATGATGCCGGTGCCGCGCGTGTCGGTGAGGAATTCGTTATGGTAGCCGATCAGGCCTCGGCTCGGGATGGCAAACGTCAGGCGCACCTTGCCGCCGCCCGAGGGACGCATGTCGCGCAGCTCGCCCTTGCGGCGGGACAGCTTCTCCACCACCACGCCGGCGAACGGCTCATCGACATCGACCAGCGCTTCTTCCATCGGTTCCTCGCGCGCGCCGGTGTCCGGGTTGCGCCGGGTCAGCACGCGCGGGCGGCCGATGCAGAGTTCGAACCCCTCCCGGCGCATCGTCTCGATCAGCACGCCGAGCTGGAGTTCGCCGCGGCCAGCGACCTCGAACGCCTCGGTCTCGTTGCTGTCGGTGACCTTGATGGCGACGTTGCCCTCGGCTTCGCGGAACAGCCGGTCGCGGATCTGGCGCGAGGTGACCTTCTTGCCTTCCCGCCCAGCCAACGGGCCGTCGTTGATGCGGAAGGTCATCGCGAGCGTCGGCGGATCGACCGGGGTGGCGTGCAGCGGCGCGGCCAGTTCGGGGGCGCCGATCGTGTCCGGGATGGTCGCTTCCGACAGGCCGGCGATGGCGATGATGTCCCCGGCCTCGGCGGTGTCCACCGGCACGCGGTCGAGGCCGCGGAAGGACATCAGCTTGGTGAGCCGCCCGGTCTCGATCACCCGCCCGTCGGCGTGCAGCACCTTGAGCGGCATGTTCAGCCGCGCCTGGCCCTGCTCGACCCGGCCCGTCAGCACCCGGCCGAGGAAATTGTCGTAGTCGAGAATCGAGGCCACCATGGCGAACGGCGCGTCCGGCAGGACCGTCGGGGTCGGCACATGGCGCAACACGAGGTCGAACAGCGCCGAGAGATCCTTGCGCGGGCCATCGAGCGTCTCATCCGCCCAGCCCTGGCGGCCGGAAGCGAAGAGCATCGGGAAATCGAGCTGCGCGTCGCTGGCGCCGAGGGCGGCGAACAGGTCGAACACCTCGGTATGGACTTCGTCGGCGCGGGAGTCGGCGCGGTCGATCTTGTTGACCACCACGATCGGATGCAGCCCCCGCGCGAGCGCCTTGCCGACCACGAACTTGGTCTGCGGCAGCACGCCCTCGGCGGCATCGACCAGCACCAGCGCGCCGTCCACCATGTTCAGGATACGCTCGACCTCGCCGCCGAAATCGGCGTGACCGGGGGTATCGATGATGTTGATCCGCGTGCCCTTCCACATCACCGAGGTGCACTTGGCGAGGATGGTGATGCCCCGCTCGCGCTCCAGGTCGTTGCGGTCCATCGCGCGTTCCTGCACCGCCTGGTGCTCGCGGAAGGAGCCGGACTGGCGGAGGAGTTGATCGACCAGCGTCGTCTTGCCGTGATCGACGTGGGCGATGATGGCGATATTGCGGATGTCCATGATGGTCCTTGAGGGCCGGGCCCCCGGTTCTGAGCCGGTGTCTGCGGGTCTGCCCGAAAGGGCTTGTTGCGCCGCACACATAGGGCAGAGACCCGCCGGATGCGAGCCGAAAAGCGTGGGGGCGGCGCATGGCAGGCCTCCCGGGCCGGCGGAGCCGCCCGGAGTTCGGCGTCCTTATGCCGCCTTTATGCCGGGGGGCGCAAATCCGCATGGCGGCCTTATGCCCGCCCCGCTACCTCTGGCCGCGACGCGCAGGAGGCGCGGGAGGATGCTCGATCTGCTGCTCGCGGTGCTCGGCACCGGCCTGATCCTGGCGATGGGCGGCTACGCCCTGCTGTGCGATCGGATCTGACCCATGCTCGACCTCATCCTCGGCGGCGCGGTCTCCGTCGGACTGCTGGTCTACCTGGTCTGGGCGCTGGTCCGGCCGGAAGACTTCTTCTGAGGGACGCACCGCCATGACCCTGTTCGGCTGGGCGGAGATCGCCCTGACGCTTGCCCTGGTGTTCGCCGCCGCCTTCCCGGTGGGGCGCTACCTCGCTTCGGTGCTGGAGGGCGGGCGCGTGTTCCTCTCGCCGGTGCTGGCGCCGGTGGAGCGGATCACCTGGCGGCTGTGCGGCATCGATCCGTCGCGGCAGATGGGGTGGAAGGCGTATGCCTTCGCCCTGCTGGTGCTGAACGCGCTGCACTTCCTGCTGCTCTATGTCCTGCTGCGGTTGCAGTTCTACCTGCCGTTCAATCCGCAGGGTGTCCCCGGCATGCCGCCGGCGCTGGCGTTCAACACCGCGGCGAGTTTCGTCACCAACACCAACTGGCAGGCGTACGCGCCGGAGAGCCAGATCAGCAACGGCGCCCAGATGTTCGGGCTCACCGTGCACATGTTCCTCTCCGCCGCCACGGGGATCGCCGCGGCGGCGGCGGTGATGCGCGCCTTCGCCGCCGGCGGCCTGCAATCGCTCGGCAATTTCTACGTCGATGTGGTGCGCATCACGCTCTACGTGCTGCTGCCGATCTCCCTGGTCGCCGCGGTGCTTCTGGTGGCCTCCGGCGTGCCGCAGACGCTGGCGCCGTTCGCCACCGTGCACACGATCTCGGGCGCCAGCCAGACGATCGCCCGCGGTCCGGTAGCCTTCATGGAGGCGATCAAGGAACTCGGCACCAACGGCGGCGGCTTCTTCAACGCCAACAGCGCGCACCCGTTCGAGGACCCGACGGCGCTGACCAACATCCTGGAGACCTGGCTGATTCTGATCATCGGCTTCGCCCTGCCGATCAGCTTCGGCCACATCGTGCGCGACCCGAAGCAGGGGCGGGCGCTGTTCTGGGCGATGGCCGTCCTGCTGGTGGCCGGCGTGGCGATCGCCTACGCCGCCGAGGCCGGCGGCAATCCGCTGCTGACCCATCTCGGCGTGAGCCCGGCGATGGGCAACATGGAAGGCAAGGAGGTGCGCTTCGGCGTGCCGCTCTCGGCGCTGTTCAACGTCGCCGCCACCGGCACCTCCTGTGGCGCGGTTGCCGCCGCCACCGACAGCTTCATGCCGATCGGCGGCCTGGTGCCGCTGTTCCTGATGCAACTGGGCGAGATCGCGCCCGGTGGCGTCGGCTCGGGGTTCTACACCATCGTCGTCTTCGCCCTGCTCGCGGTGTTCGTCGCCGGGCTGATGGTGGGGCGGACGCCGGAGTATCTCGGCAAGAAGGTGCAGGCGCACGAGATCAAGCTGGCAATGCTCGCGGTGCTGGTGCTGACCCTGTTCATCCTGGGCGGCGCGAGCCTTTCGCTGGTGCTGCCGTCGGGGGTGGCGGCGCTCGCCAATGGCGGGCCGCATGGCCTGACGGAGATGCTGTACGCCTGGACCTCGGCCACCGAGAACAACGGCAGCGCGATGGCCGGAATCAGCGCCGCGACGCCCCTGCTGCTCTATGGCCAGGCGCTGGCGATGCTGTTCGGCCGCTTCGCCTTCCTGATCCCGGTGCTGGCGATCGCCGGCGCGCTCGCGGCCAAGCCGAAACTGCCGCCGAGCCCGGGCACCTTCCCGACGCACGGGCTGCTGTTCGTCGGCCTGCTGGTGGGCGTGATCGTCATCCTGGGCGGCTTGCAGTTCATGCCGGCCGACGCGCTCGGACCGCTGGCCGAGCACTATGTGCTGCTCGCCGGCAAGACCTACTGAGGAATCGGTGATGGCAAAAGCGGAAGAGATCTCGCTGTTCGAGGGCTCGATCCTTGGCCGCGCGGCGCGGGATTCGCTCGGCAAGCTCAATCCCCTGGAACTGATGCGCAACCCGGTGATCTTCGTCACCGAGGTGGTGGCGGCACTGGTCACGGTGCTGGGCGCGCGCGATCTGCTCACCGGCCAGAACGTGGCCTTCGCGCTGGCGATCGCGGCCTGGCTGTGGTTGACGGTGCTGTTCGCCACCTTCGCCGAGGCGGTGGCCGAGGGGCGTGGCCGGGCCCGCGCCGAAAGCCTGCGGCGCACGCGCACCGAGACCCTGGCCAAGCGGCTGCTCAACCCCGCCGACCGGGCGCTCTACGAGCCCGCCGCGGCGTCCTCCTTGCGCGCCGGCGAGGCAGTGCTGGTCGAGGCGGGCGACCTGATCCCCTCCGACGGCGAGGTGATCGAAGGTGTTGCCAGCGTGAACGAAAGCGCGATCACCGGCGAATCCGCCCCCGTCATCCGCGAGGCCGGCGGCGACCGCAGCGCCGTCACCGGGGGCACGATGGTGGTGTCGGACTGGCTGGTGGTGCGCATCACCGCCGATCCCGGCAGCACCTTCATCGACCGGATGATCAAGCTGGTGGAAGGCGCCGAACGCCGGAAGACGCCGAACGAGATCGCGCTCGACATCCTGCTCGCCGGGCTCACCATCATCTTCCTGATCGCGGTCGTGACGCTGGTGGGTTTCGCCGACTACTCCCACACCCACCTGGGCATTCCGGTGCTCGCCGCGCTGCTGGTCTGCCTGATCCCGACCACGATCGGCGGCCTGCTGTCGGCGATCGGCATCGCCGGGATGGACCGGCTGATCCGCTTCAACGTGATCGCCACCTCGGGCCGCGCGGTGGAGGCGGCCGGCGACGTCGATGCGCTGCTGCTCGACAAGACCGGCACCATCACCTTCGGCAACCGGATGGCGGCGGGACTGTTTCCCGTGCCGGGGGTGACCGAGCGCGACCTGGCGGAAGCGGCGGCGAAGGCCAGTCTGGGCGACGACACGCCGGAGGGCCGCTCGATCCTCGGCTTCGTGCGCGATCGCTTCCAGATCGTGCCGGAGCGCCCGGAGGGCGCGGGGGTCGTGCCGTTTTCCGCCAATACCCGCGTCTCGGGGTTGGATCATGCGGAACGGTCCTGGCGCAAAGGGGCGGTCGATGCGGTGCTGCGCCTGACCGCGGCTGCCCCGCCGGCGGCATTCACCCAGGCGGTCGATCGCATCGCCCGGGCCGGCAGTACGCCGCTCGCGGTGGCCGCCGACGGCAGGCTGCTGGGGGCGATCGAGCTCAAGGACATCGTCAAGCCGGGCATCCGCGAGCGCT
>JAJZVS010000188.1 GCA_021845555.1 Pseudomonadota bacterium | reverse complement strand
GGCGCTGTTCCTGATCCGCCCGCTCGATTTCACCAGCTTCCCCACCCTCCTGCTGCTGACGACCTTGTTGCGCCTGTCGCTGAATGTCGCCACCACCCGGCGCATCCTCTCGCACGGCAACGAGGGACCGCTGGCGGCAGGGCATGTGGTGGCGGCGTTCGGCGGCTTCCTGATGGGCGGGGACATCGTCATCGGCCTGATCGTGTTCGCGATCCTGCTGGTGGTGAACTTCACCGTCATCACCAAGGGATCGGGGCGCATCGCCGAGGTGGCGGCGCGCTTCAGCCTGGATGCGATGCCGGGCAAGCAGATGGCGATCGACGCCGACCTGTCCGCCGGGCTGGTCGACGAGAAGACCGCGCGCAAGCGAAGGCGCGAGCTCGAACAAGAGAGCGGCTTCTACGGCGCGATGGACGGCGCCGCCAAATTCGTCCGCGGGGACGCGATCGCCGGGCTCATCATCACCTCCATCAACATCGTCGGCGGGCTGACGATCGGGATGGTGCAGCACGGCATGAGCTTCGCCGACGCGGCCGATGCGTTCACGAAACTGACGGTGGGCGACGGGCTGGTTTCGCAGATCCCGGCCCTGCTGGTCTCGACCGCCGCCGGCATCGTGGTCACCAAGGGCGGCATGGAGGGATCGGCGGACGCGGCACTGATCCACCAGCTCGGCGGCAACCCGAAGCCGCTGGCGATGGCCGCCGCCGCGGCCACGGTGCTGGCGCTGCTGCCCGGCCTGCCGCTGCTGCCGTTTCTGGGCATCGCGGGACTCGCCGGCGGCGGCGCCTGGCTGCGCCATAAGCATCCGCCGGCCGGCGAACCGGCCCCGCCCGCGCCGCCGGCGCCCACCGAGCCGCCGATCACCGACGCGCTGCGGATCGACCTGATCCGGCTGGAACTCGGCTACGGCCTGCTCGCGCTGGCCGGCGGGGACACGCTGCGGCTGACCGAGCAGATCAAGAACCTGCGCCGCGCGGTCGCCGCCGAGATGGGGTTCGTGCTGCCGCCGGTGCGGATCCAGGACAACATGCAACTGCCGGCCGATACCTATTCCATCCGGGTGAAGGAGATCGAAGCCGGCCGCGGTGAACTGCGCCCGACCATGCTGCTGGCGATGGACCCGAAGGGTGGCGTCCCCGACCTGCCGGGCGAGCGCACCACCGAACCCGCCTTCGGCCTGCCGGCGCTGTGGATCACACCGGACACCAAGGAGGAGGCGATGTTCCGCGGCTGCACCGTGGTCGATCCGCCCAGCGTGCTGACCACGCATCTGACCGAAGCGGTGCGCGAGACCATGGCCGAACTGCTGTCCTACCCGGAAACCCAGAAGCTCTTGGACGAGCTGCCGCGCGAGCAGCAGAAGCTGGTCTCCGACCTGATCCCGGCGCAGGCCAGCGTCGGCCTGGTGCAGCGGGTGCTGGCCGCGCTGCTGGCCGAGCGCGTGTCGATCCGCGATCTGGGCACGATCCTGGAGGGGATCGCCGAAGCGGGACCCGGCCGGCCGCTGCCGGCCATCCTGGGGCACGTGCGCGCGCGGCTGGCGCGGCAGATCAGCGACAGCCACACCGGCCCGGCGGGCTATATCCCGCTGGTCACGCTGTCCCCGCAGTGGGAAGGCGCCTTCGCCGAAGCGCTGAGCGGCCCGGCGGAGGACCGCCAACTGGCGATGGCGCCCACCCAGTTGCAGGAGTTCATGCAGCGGCTGCGCGCGGTGTTCGACGCCGCCACCACCGGCGGGGAAGCGCCGGTGCTGCTCACCGGCGGCGCCATCCGGCTGCATGTGCGCGCGATCGTCGATCGCATCCGCCCGAACACGCCCGTGCTGGCGCAGGGGGAGATTTTTCCGCGGGCGCGGATCCGCACGCTGGGGACGATATAACCCCGCTCAGGAATGCAGCTCGGCGTATTTCGCCAGCAGTTCCTCCCGCCCCTCGCGGAAGTCTGGATGGTCCTCGATGCAGTCGGCGGGACAGACCAGCCGGCATTGCGGCTCGTCTTCCGCGCCCACGCATTCGGTGCAGCGCAGCGGGTCGATCGTGTAGATCGGCTCGGCCACCGCGATCGCCTCGTTCGGGCAGACCGGGCGGCAGGCGTCGCAGCTGGTGCAGTTCTCGGTAATCAGCAGGGCCATGGGTGTTCTCCGATGCGCGGGCCGCCTCAGGCGGCCTGGGGCAGGGCTTCGGCGCGGGAAAGCTTCTCGTGGCGGAACGCGCCCCACAAGGCGGCCCCGATCGCGCCGGCATAGATCGAGTCCGGGTGGTTGCGCACCGGCCACTGCACCTTCTCCTGGCGCATCGCCTCCTGCATCGCCGCGACCAGACCTTCGTCGAGCGCCAGCCCGCCGGTCATCATCACCGTGCCATCGACGTTGCCGATCGTCTTGAGCAGCTTCGCCAGCCGGTCGGCCATCGACGAATGGATGCCGCGCAGGATATTGGCCGCGGTGATCCCGCGCGATACCATGTTGATCACGTCGGTTTCCGCGAGCACCGCGCAGATGCCGCTCACCTTCTCCGGGCTGTCGCCCTGCTTCGACAGCGCGCCGATCTCGTCCTGGGCGATGCCGAGATAGCGGGAGATGTTCTCCAGGAACTGCCCGGAACCCGACGCGCACTGACTGGTCATCTTGTAGCTCAGCACCTTGCCGCGCTCGTCCACGCGGATCGCGCGCCCGTGCAGCGCCCCGACATCGAGCGCCGCGCGCGCGGTGGGATCGAGGAAGATCGCGCCGCGCCCGTGCGTGGTCATGGAGTAGAAATGCCCGGTATGGAAGGTGAGCGACTCGCCCTCCCCGGTGGTGGCGACGTAGTCGAGCTCGCCATGGCGCATGCCGAGCTCCTCCAGCGCCGAGTGATACGCTTCCGTGGCCAGCTGGTACGGGTCGCGCTGGCGCACCCGATCCACCCGCCGGACCAGCCATTTGGTGTCGGCGCCATCGGTCTCGAAGATGACGGTCTTGACGGCGCCGGTGCCGACGTCGATGCCCGCGGTCCTGATCATGGCTTTCGCTCCCTCAGTTGGCCACGGCGCGACGCGCGAAGGCGGCGGCGCCGAGGGCCCCGGTGTAGATCGAGTCCGGGTTGATATTGATGACCACGTCGCCATAGTTGGCGACGATCAGCTGGCGCAGTTCCCGCACCGCAGCCTCGTTCTTGGCGACGCCGCCGGTAAAGGTGAACTGGTCGCGCACGCCGCCCGAGCGGGAAATGATCGACATCGCGCGCAGGATAATCGCGCGGTGCAGCCCGGCAATGATGTCCTCGCGCTTCTCGCCCAACGCCAGGCGGTCGCGCAGTTCCGCGCCGGCGAACACCGTGCAGGTGGAGTTGATCCGCACGCTCCGGGTCGCCTGCATCGCCAGCGGGCCGAGCTCGTGCACGCCCATGTTCATCTCGTCGGCGATGTAGCCGAGATACCGCCCGCAGCCGGCGGCGCAGCGGTCGTTCATCTGGAAGTTCTCGACGATGCCCTGGTCGTCCACCTGGATCGACTTGGTATCCTGCCCGCCGATGTCGAGCACGGTGCGGGTATCGGGATACATCATGTGCGCGCCCAGGCCGTGGCACAGGATCTCGGAACGGATATGCTCTTTGGAGAACGGCAGGGTGACGCGGCCATAGCCGGTCCCGACCACGGAGACCTCCTCGGCCGGGATATCGAGCGCGCGGCGCACCGGCGCGGCCAGATCCGCGACCAGATCGGAGAGTTCCGGCGAGAGCTCGATCAGCCGGTCGAGCGCGCCGATCAGCTTCTCCCGGATCTCCCCGCTTGGCGGGCGGTTCTCCACCTCGATGATCGCCTTGTCATAGACGTTGAGCAGAAGATCGTAGGACAGGCCGGCCGCCTTCGCCGTCTGCTGGCCGACCGCCATGAAGCGCGACCCGGCGAGATCGCGGAAGAAATCGGATTTGCGGCGGGCGTCGCGGGCGAACAGCGCCGGCGCGTCCGACCGCAGCGTCACGAAGATCGCCTGGATCGCCTCCGCGATCGCCCCTTCGCGACCCTTGAAGCGCTCGCCCTTGGCCTTGTCGAGACAGGTCTGCTCCAGGTCGTCCAACTGCTCGACGAACTGGCCCAGGCGGAAGCTGCGTTCGAGCGAGCCGAGGAAATCCTCGAGCCTCGTCTCGGCCGCCACCGCGCTGGCGAGGCCGCGTTGCAGCAGCGTGAAGCGGGCGGCGAGCAGGGCCTCGTATTTCGCCACCTTGCAGGCGGTGTCGTAGTTGGAGCGGGAATTGGTGATCCCCCGGCCGAGGACGTCCATGTTCTCGTCCAGCACCACCGCCTTGGTGGTGGTCGAGCCGAGATCGATGCCGATGAAAGCGCGCATGCGGGTCGCTCCTGCCTATGCCGCGCGGGCGGGGACGGACTTGCCCCCGGCGCGCCGCTGATCGACCATCTGGAAATAGCTTTCCAGCCGGTTCTTGATGTTCGCCGGGGAGAAGTAGCGCGGATCGACCAGATCGCTCTCGATGAAGGCGGCGGGCTTGCCGGTGCGCTTCTCGATCTCCCGCAGCATCAGCAACTGGCCGGCGGAGAAGCTGTTGCAGCTCTTGATCGAGTTGATCAGCAGCCCGTCCGCCTGGTACTCCTCCATGTATTGCTCGATCAGATCGATCCGCGCCGGCAGGTTGCGGTTGGTGTAGCAGCCGAGGCAGTACTCGGCGAGGCTTTCCAGCGGTTTGGCCGGATCGTGGCGGAAGCCCTGGTCGTAGAGCCCGCCCACCTTGGTGTAGGTGCTGGCGACCACCACCGCGCCTTCCTCGTAGAACATCTTCCAGAAGTCGCGGAAGCTGGTCCAGTTGGGCGGGCCTTCCACCACCAGGCGGTAGCGTTCGGCCGGCATGTCCCCGGCGGGGGTCACCGGACCCTGGCCGGCCGCCAGCCGCTCGGCGATCTCGGCGCGCAGCAGCCGGTAGTACTCGACCGCGTCCTGGGTCCCGCGGAAGGCGGTGAAGATCGGGCCGATGTAATAGACCCCGCCGAAATAGGCGTCGATCGGCGAGGGCTTGGCCTTGGCGGATTCCAGCACCCAGACGAAATCTTCCTCCGCCTTCGCCGAGCGGGCCAGGTTCTCGCGCAGCCGGTCGATGTCAAACTTCACGCCGCTGACCCGCTCCAGCTTCGGAATCACCTCCTCCTTCATCTGCTTCACGACGTAGGAGATCATGTTCTTGCTGATCTGCCCGTCGCCCTGATAGGGGACGTGCAGCATCGCGGTTTCGCACTTGTACTGGTCGCGCAGCAGCTCGAACCACTTCATGAAGGTGAAGCAGCCGGTATAGGACAGCAGCAGCAGATCGGGGTCGGGCAGCTTCTGCCCGTCCGGGCCGATGTTGCCCTTGGCGATCATGCCGAGATCGGCCTTCACATAGGTGCAGACGTCCTCGGAATGGCCGCGCTTCTCAGCCTCCATGATGTAGCCGCCGGTCTTCTTGCGCAGCCCGTTCTGGATCGCGTTGATCTCCGGCAGGTTGTTCACCACGTCGAAGCACATGATGAGCTCGTTCAGATTGCCGGGCACGAAGGTGGCGGCGACCTTGCGGCCGTCGGCGACGGCGTTCTCCAGCTTGCGGTAGTTGCCCGAGATCATCTCCTTCTGCTTCAGCATGGAGGAGTCCTTGGCGACCTCGACAGTCCTGGCGGCGTTCATGCGGCGCTCCACAGCTTGATGGAATCGGCGAAAGTCCCGGCCTGCTCGCGAATCGGTTGCATCTGGCCGGAGTTCTCCGCGTATTTGAAGGCGATGTAGGGGATCCCGTGCTCGGCGAGCACGCGCTGCTGCATCGGCCGGTCCAGCAGCGCCGGGTCGCAGAAGCTCGGCGTGGCGAAGATCACCCCCTCGGCATGGGTGCGGCGCACCGCTTCCACCAGAAAAAGGCCCTTCTTCGCCCGGTCGGGCTCGTATTTGGCCGAGGTGCTGGCCGAATTATGCAGATAAGCGTTCGAGAGATTGGCCAGCGGATCGCCCTCGGTCGGAACGTCCGACTGTTCCCAGCGGTTCACCAGCATGAAATCGTCATCGACGATGTAGCAGCCGGAGAGCTCGATCGACTTGATCAGATTGAGCGGCGGCTGCTCGCAGAAGGCGCCGGTCACGACCACCCGCGAATTGTCCCGCTTCGGTCGGTCCTCCGCTGCCGCCGCGACCAGGTATTCGCGCAGCATCCGGCTGTGCTCCTCCACCGCGAGCACCATGCCGGCGCGCATCAGCAGATAGACCTCCGCCGAGGGTGCCTTCCATGGCGTGCGGGCGCGAAAGGCATAGACCTCGCGCACCAGGGCGCGGTTCTCGTTGAACAGCGCGATCGAGGCGCGGATCGCGTCGTCCGTCACCTCGCGCCCGGTGGCCTCCGCCAGCAGAGCGCGCAGCTCGTTCAGTTCGTGGATGTAGAAGGTGCCGCCCACCTTGTCGGCGAAGTTCTGCGGCACGTCGAAATAGCGGCTCTTCACCTTCGGGAACATGATCTTCCACATGCCCGAGAGGTTGCGGATCACGTCGCAGATCGACGGGAACAGCATCGCATCGACGAAATCGAGCCGGTTGGTCACGCCGAGCTCGATGGTGGAGCGGGGGATGCGGCAGATGTAGCTCTGGTAGTAGGCGTCGCCCTGGATCACCTCCAGCTGCTCGCCGCCGCCCAGCACGCCGAGCGGCAGGCCGCCGGCGGCGTGGATGATCTCGCGCGGCACGTAAAAGGGCATGTAGCCCACCACGACGCGCCCTGGGACCGCGGCTTTCCATTCGCGGGCGTAGGTGAAGTTCAGATCGTCGAACAGCGCCTGGCAGCGGTCGATGATCTCGGAAGTGGGGGTGCTCATGTCTATCGGTGCTCCCAACGGGGGGTACGCTTGCCGAGAAAAGCTTGCAGCCCGGCCAGCGCGTCCCGGGTCCGCATCAGATCGTCGAGGTACAGCGTTTCGAGTTCGGCCAGCCGCGCCCGCGCGCCCGCGATCAAGGGGCCGCGCGCCGCCGCCATCGCGCAGCGCAGGGCCGCGGCGCTCTTGTCGGCCAGGTGGGTGGCGAACCAGTCGGCCGCCGCCGCCTCCGGGTCCGCCGCTACGGCCTGGATCAGCCCGGCGGCGCGCGCTTCCTCCGCGCCCAGGCTGCGCCCGGACAGCAGCATGTCCTCGGCGGCCGGCTGGCCGATGCGCCCGGGCAACAGGCAGGACGCGGCGGGGGCGAACACGCCGAGCCTGATTTCCGGCTGGCCGAACATCGCCTCCGGTGCTGCGAAGATCCGTGTCCCGGTCAGGGCCAGTTCCAGCCCGCCGCCGAGGCACTGGCCGCGCACCGCGAAGATCACCGGCACCGGGGCGGACAGCAGGCGCAGCAGCAGGGCATGGAAGCCGCGCAGCATCGCCGCGCAGGACTCCGGCAGATGTTCCTCCACGCTGGCGCCGAAGCTGAAATGCGGCCCTTCGGCGTCGATCAGCAACGCGAGCGTGGTCTCACGGCCCAGTTCCGCGGTCAGCGCCGCGTCCAGCGCGGCGATCATCGCCGCG
>JAJZVS010000187.1 GCA_021845555.1 Pseudomonadota bacterium | reverse complement strand
CCGTGCTGGTGCCGCAGGTGGATGCGGACGGCAACGAGATCGCCGGCGTGCTTCTGCCGGACATCGCCGCGCCGGCCGGCACGCATACCGGCTGGAACCGCTATGCGGCGCCCTGGCCGGAGGGCGCGCTCGCCGATCGCGATGGCAGTTTCCTCGCTTTCGCGCCGACGCGCGCGGCGCGGGAGAAGGCTGGCGATCCGCGCGCCTCGCTGGAGGAGCGCTATCCGGAGGCCGGAACGCACGCGGCGCGGCGGGCCGCCATCGCCGCCACGCTCTGCCGCGAGCGCCTGCTGCTGGAGGCGGACGCCGCCGCGTTCGGCGCGGCGGGCTGAACGGCAACCTCCCCTCCGCGAAAGGAGGGGAGGCAATGGCAGCGTGGCATCACACCATCGGGGCGGCCTTGGCGTCGCGGAACGCGGTGCCGGTCGCGGCCAGGTCGCGCAGCAGCTTCGACGGCGCCCAGCGGTCGCCGTATTGCTGGTGCCAGGCTTCGATCTGGTCGTAGACCGCTTTTACCCCGATCTGATCGGCCCAGAACATCAGCCCGCCGCGGTAGCGCGGGAAGCCGAAGCCGTGCAGCCACATCACATCGACGTCGGAGGCGCGGTAGGCCTTGCCCTCCTCCAGGATGCGGCAGGCTTCGTTGACGGAGGAGAACAGCAGCCGCCGCAAAATCTCCTCGTCGGTGAAGCTGCGCTGGGGCACGCCCATCCGCGCCGCGGTCTCGCGGATGATGCGGGTGACTTCGGGATCGGGGTGCGGGGTGCGGTCGCCCTTCTCGTAGCGATACCAGCCGGCGCCGGTCTTCTGCCCGAACCTTCCCATCTCCACCAGCTTGTCGGCGATCGGCAACGTGCGGTAGTTGGGGTTGGCGGCGGCGCGGCGGCGGCGACCGGCGGCGCCGACATCGAGGCCGGCGAGATCGCCCACCGCGAACGGCCCCATCGGGTAGCCGAAATCGACCATCACCTTGTCCACCTGCTCAGGCAGGCAGCCTTCCTCCAGCAGGATGACCATTTCGCTGTTGAACGGCGCGCGCGAGCGGTTGGCCACGAAGCCGTCGGTGTTGCCGGCCATCGCCGGGATCTTGCCGATCTTCCGCCCCAGTGCCATCGCGGTGATCAGCGTCGCCGGCGCGGATTTCGTCCCGCGCACCACTTCGAGCAGCTTCATCACGTTCGCGGGGCTGAAGAAATGCGTCCCGGCCACGTCGGCGGGGCGGTTGGTTTCCGCCGCAAGCTGATCGACATCGAGCGCGGAGGTGTTGGAGAAGATCAGCGCGCCCGATTTCATCGTCTGATCCAGAGCGCGGAACACCGGCTTCTTGACGTCCATTTCCTCGAACACCGCCTCGATCACCACGTCGGCGTCGGCGATGTCGGCATAGCCGCCGACGGGATGGATGCGCGCCAGGCGGCGTTCCATCTCGTCCTGCTTGAGGCTGCCGCGCTTGACGGAGGTGGCGTAGTTGGCGCGGATCTTCTCCATCCCGCGCGCCAGCGCTTCCGGCGTGCTGTCGATGATGCGCACCGGGATGCCGTAATCGGCGAAGCTCATGGCGATGCCGCCGCCCATGGTGCCGGCGCCGACCACGGCGGCGGTGCGGATCTCGCGCGGGGCTATGCCCTCGGGCAGATCGGGCAGGCGCGCGACCTCGCGCTCGGCGAAGAAGGCGTAGCGCAGCGCGCGGGCTTCGTCGGAGTTTTCCAGTTCGGCGAACAGTTCCTGCTCGCGCTTGAGGCCTTCGTCGAGCGGCAGGCGACAGGCGGCTTCCACCGCCAGGATGCAATTGTAGGGCGCCTTCTGGTTGCGCGCGCGCCGGGCGATGGAGGCGCGCATCGCATCGAACATGCCAGGATCGGCGGCGGCTTCGGCGATCCGGTCGGTCTTGTCGCGCACCCGCGGCAGCGGGCGGGCCGCGGCGATGCGTGTCGCGACGGCGATCGCGCCGGCGCGCAGATCGGCACCTTCCGGCAGCACCTCGTCGAGGATGCCGAGCGTGCGGGCCTCGGGCGCGGGGACGTGGCGGCCGGAGACGATCATGTCCAGCGCCGCCTTGGGGCCGATCAGGCGCGGCAGGCGCTGCGTGCCGCCGCCGCCGGGCAGGATGCCGATCAGCACTTCCGGCAGGCCGACCTTCGCGGACGGGACGGCGATCCGGTAGTGGCAGGCGAGCGCGATTTCGAGCCCGCCGCCGAGCGCATAGCCGTGGATCGCCGCGACCACCGGCTTGGCGGCCGCGTCCAGCACGTCATAGACCCGCTGGCCGAGCGGCGGGCGCGGGCGGCCCTTGCCGAACTGGCGGATATCGGCCCCGGCGATGAAGCTGCGGCCGGCGCCGATCAGCACCATGGCGGCGATCGCCGGATCGGCCTCGCCCTCGCGCAGGCAGGCGATGATGCCTTCCGGCACGCCGGGGCTGAGGGCGTTCACCGGCGGGTTGTTCACGGTGATGACGCCGATCGGGCCCTCGCGGTCGAGACGGACGAGCTCGGTTTCGGACATGGTATTTCCCCCGTCGTTTGATGCTTGGGCACGATAGGGGGTGCGGCCCAGGGCGTCCACGCAGGGGGGTTCATGGACAGGTCACAATGCGGTTGCTAGAAGCCCTTCGCGCTCCCCCCCCCAGCCCGCGCCCCCTGGATGACCCCGCCATGAAGATCGTTGCCTGCAACAGCAACCGCGCGCTGGCCGAGGCGGTCGCCGCCACGTTGAACCTGCCGCTCACCCGCGCCTCGGTCCGCCGCTTCGCGGACATGGAAGTGTTCGTCGAGATCCACGAGAACGTCCGCGGGGAGGACGTTTTCGTGATTCAGTCCACCTCCTACCCCGCCAACGACAACCTGATGGAGCTGCTGATCGCGCTCGATGCCCTGCGGCGCGGCTCGGCGCGGCGGGTCACGGCGGTGATCCCGTATTTCGGCTACGCCCGGCAGGACCGCAAATCCGGCCCGCGCACGCCGATTTCCGCCAAGCTGGTGGCGAACCTGATCACCGAGGCCGGGGCCAACCGGGTCCTCACGATGGATCTGCACGCCGGGCAGATCCAGGGCTTCTTCGATATCCCGGTGGACAATCTCTATGCCGCGCCGCTGTTCTCGCGCGATATCCAGGAGCGCTACGCCGGCCGCGACGTGATGATCGTCTCCCCGGACGTGGGCGGCGTGCTGCGCGCGCGCGCGATCGCCACGCGGCTGAACTGCGACCTCGCGATCATCGACAAGCGGCGCGAACGGGCCGGCGTGTCGGAGGTGATGAACGTGATCGGCGACGTGGAAGGCCGCGATTGCATCCTGGTCGATGACATCGTCGATTCCGGCGGCACGCTGTGCAACGCCGCCGAGGCGCTGATCAAGCAGGGCGCGCGCTCGGCCAGCGTCTATACCACGCACGGCGTGCTGTCGGGCGGCGCGGTGGCGCGCGTCGCGTCCTCGCCGATCGAGATGATGACGATCACCGATTCGATCATGGCGACCGAGGCGGTCCGCCTCGCCCACAACATCCGGCAACTGACGATCGCGCCGCTGCTGGCCGAGGCGATGCGGCGGATCAGCGACGAGAGCTCGGTAAGCTCGCTGTTCGATTGAAGGCCTGGCCTATCCCGGCGGGGCGACGAACTCGGTCGAGAACGCCTGGTTGATCTCGGCGAACCGCGCGGGATCGAAGCCGCCCGCCTGTTCCATCCGGTGCACCGCGCGGAAATAGGGTTCGTTGCTGCCGGGGATCGTCCATTCCAGCACCCGCGCCGCCGTGGCGCCGATGTTGGTGAAGGCATGCACGGTGTCGCGCGGGACGAACACCAGCGTGCCGGGGCCGACGGTTTCCTCCCGCCCGGCGACCGACAGGCGGAAGCTGCCGTCCAGGATGTAGAAATACTCCTCGCGATCGTGGTGAAGGTGCGGCGGCGGCCCCTCCCCGGGCTTGATCTCCGCGACCAGGGCCGAGAATGCACCGCCGGTGGCTTCGGAATCCAGCAGCACGCGCATGTCGATGCCGAACGGGCGGATGGCTTCGGCCTGCTCGGTGCGGGAGATGCGGGGCGCCAAGGCCGGCGGCGCGGCGGGGGGATCGGTAAGGCTGGGGGTGGAACTCATCGCGTGTCTCCCTGCGAGCTTCGGCCGCCAGGCGCGGCGGTATGTCATTGCGGACGCTATCCTGGGGCTCGTGCGCGCGGCAATGGTGCATTGCGCGGCAGCGAGAGGGCGATCGCTTCCCCCCCCGGATAGCCCCCGCCGCCCCGCCGTGCGAAACTCCCCGGGACCCATCACCCCCGACCTCACGGATACCAACAGCCATGCGCCCCTCTGGCCGCGTCGCCGACGCGCTTCGCCCCCTCACCCTCACCCCCGGCATCGCCCGCCACGCGGAGGGCTCCTGCCTGATCCGCATGGGCCATACCGAAGTCCTCTGCGCCGCCAGCGTGGAAGGACGGGTGCCGCCGTTCCTTCGCGGCTCCGGCCAGGGCTGGGTCACCGCCGAATACGGCATGCTGCCGCGCGCCACCCACACGCGCGGCGAGCGCGAGGCCGCGCGCGGCAAGCAATCCGGCCGCACCCAGGAAATCCAGCGCCTGATCGGCCGGTCGTTGCGCGCCGTGGTCGATCGCAAGGCGATGGGGGAGATGTCCGTCACGCTCGACTGCGACGTGCTGAACGCCGACGGCGGCACCCGCTGCGCGGCCATCACCGGCGCCTATGTCGCGCTGGCGCTGGCCTTCCGTCATCTGCGCAAGATGAACGTGCTGGCGCGCGATCCGCTCACCGGCCAGGTCGCGGCGGTGTCCTGCGGGCTGGCCGGCGGGGTGCCGGTGCTGGATCTCGATTACGAGGAAGATTCCTCGGCCGACGCCGACGCCAATTTCGTGCTGACCGACGCCGGCGGGCTGGTGGAGTTGCAAGCGACCGCCGAGCGCGCCCCGTTCAGCGAGGCGCAGTTCACCGCCCTGCTCGCGCTCGCCCGCACCGGCACCGCCGCCCTGTTCGCCGCCCAGCTTGCGTGCCTGGACGCCGCCGGCTGATGCCGCGCCGGCTGGAGCGCGGCACCCGGCTGGTGATTGCCACCCACAACCCCGGCAAGCTGGCCGAAATCGCCGCCCTGCTCGCTCCGCATGGACTGGAGGCGATCTCGGCCGGCGCGCTCGGCCTCGCAGAACCCGAGGAGACCGCGCCCGATTTCGCCGGCAACGCGCGGATCAAGGCGCTGGCGGCGGCGCATGGCGCGGGCCTGCCGGCGCTGGCCGACGATTCCGGCTTTTGCGTGGCCGCGCTGGGCGGCGCGCCGGGCGTGTTCTCGGCGCGCTGGGCGGGGCCGGGCAAGGACTTCGCCCCGGCGATGGCGCGGGTGAACGCGGAACTCGGCGCCGGCGCCGACCGCCGCGCCTGGTTCACCGCCGCGCTGTGCCTCGCCTGGCCGGGTGGGGAAACCGCGACCTTCCTCGGCCGGGTGGAGGGAAGCGCGGTCTGGCCGCCGCGCGGGACGCGGGGCTTCGGCTACGACCCGATCTTTCAGCCCACCGGTGCGACGGAGACGTTCGGGGAAATGGCGTCCGAGGCGAAGGAGGCGATCAGCCACCGCGCGCGCGCCTTCGCGCAGCTGCGCGCCGCCTGCCTGCCGTGACTTCCGCCCGGTTCGGGGCCGGTCAGTGCAGCTTCGGCGCCTTCAGGAACTTGGCGCGATCGGCGGAGCGCACCGACAGGCTGGCCGGCCCGCCGTCGCGCAGCACCCGCAGCCGTACCTCCGCCCCGGCGCTGCCGGAGGCCCAGATGCGCCGCCACAACCCGGCGAGGTCGGCGGCCTCCTCGCCGTTCACGCTGAGAACGCGGTCGCCGGCGCGTAGCCCGGCCTGCTCGGCCGGACCGTCGTCGGCCAGCCCGCCCACCACCAGCGCATCGTCCGCCTCGGTGACGTACATCCCGAGCCAGGGCCGCGCCGGGCGGTTCACCCTGCCGTAGCTCAGCAGGTCGTCGATGATCGGCGCCAGCAGGCCGATCGGCACGACCATGTTCATGTCGAGCCGCCGGCCCTTGCCGTCGCCCTGCTGGAGGATCAGCGAGCCGATTCCCATCAGCTTGCCGTTGGCGCCGATCAGCCCGGTGCCGCCCCAGAACGGGTGCGCCGGCGCGGTGAACAGCGCGTCGTCCAGCACGTATTCCCAGTAGCCGGCGAATTCCTGCCGCCCGACGATGCGCGTCTCCACCGCCCGCTGCACGCCGCCGGAGGCGGCGAGCACCACCGGATCGCCGAGTTTCAGCGCGTCCGAATCGCCGATCTCCAGCGCCGGCACGCCCAGCCGGCCGAGCGCCTGCACCAGGCCGAACCCGGTCTCCTGGTCGTACGCGAGCGCATGGCCCGGCACCGCGCGGCCGTCGGCGCAGGTGAGCCAGATCGTCTCGGCCTCGGTGATGAGATAGCCGATGGTGGCGACCAGGCCCGACTCGCGGATCACCACGCCGCTGCCGGCGCGTTCGGTGCCGAGCGTGCCGGCGGTGAAAGCGTCAACCGGGACGTAGGACCTGATCCCCACCACCGCGGTGAGCGCGCGCACCAGATCGAAGCCGTAATCCGCCGGATCGGGTTGCAGATTGGCCGGAATGTCGCCCTCGCCCTTGGCCATGCCGCGTGTCTCTCGTCTCTCGCTCTTCGGTGGGTCGGGAACGGACGGCGGGCGAGGTCTCTCGCGCGACGCCTTGAGCCGCGAGTATCGGCGCTTTTGGGGTTCGTGCCAACGTGGGGCGCCGGCCCCGCCGCGCCGCTCACCCGCTGGGTTGCGGCGCGATCGTCAGGCGACGGCTCTCGGAACGTCCGTCGCGGCTCAGCCGCAGTTCGAGCGTGGTGCCGACCCGCTCCGGGCCGAGGAACTCGCGCAGCGCGCCGTGGCCGTTGATCGGCTTGCCATCGATTGCCAGCAGCGTGTCGCCGGATTTGATGCCGGCCTGCTCGCCGGGACCGCCCGCGGTCACGCCGACCACCAGCCGGCCCTTGCCGACCGTGGTGCCGAGGCCGAACCGGCCGTGCACCTCCACCGGCTGCAACGCGAGACCGAGCCAGCCGCGGCGCTGCGCCGGGGTTGCCGCGACGCCGGCCAGGAACGCCGCCACCGAGGCATGCGGCACCACCGCGGGCGCGCCGTCGGGCCCGGCCACGACGATGCCGAGCAGCCCGCCGGCGGCATCGAGCGCCGGCCCGCCCACGGCGCCGGTTCCCGCGTATGGCGCCTGCGGAGGCATCGCAAGATCGGCGGCGTGCAGCATCAACCACCGCGGCCCCCCCGGCAGCGCCGGTCCCTCGGCATGCACCAGACAGAGCTGCGCCGTGGGCCGCGCCTCCCCGGTCGCGCCCAGCGTCAGCACCAGGGAGCCGACCGCGTAGGCGCTCTCCCCCATCGCGGGATGCGGCAACGTCGCACCGACCGGCGTGTTCAAACGGATCGCCACCAGGCCGAGGCCGGCGTCGCGCTGCGCCACCCGGCCGACCACCACCGCCCCGCTCGGCGCACCACGGCGCAGCTG
>JAJZVS010000186.1 GCA_021845555.1 Pseudomonadota bacterium | reverse complement strand
CCGTGCCGCGCCCGACGAGAAGAACACCACGAAGCCGGCGAGGCAGGCGGCGCCGCTGAACAGCGACAGCAGCAGGTAGTTCGGCAGCACGGCGTGGTGGTACCACTGCCGGATCGGCTTCAGCGAGGCATAGATCATCGCCTGCGACGCCACGGTGGCCAGTCCGCAGGCGGCCGCAAGCACCCCGAGCGCGACAGTGACGCCCGCCCCCGCCCCCGCCAGCGCCCAGGCCAGCGGAAAGCCGAGCGCGGGGAGGAAGGTCACGATCGCCATCACCCCCTCCCGCGACAGCCACGACGTGCGCCATTGCGAGATCGCCCGCCAGGCGCGCTCGGGATGGCCGAGGTGGAAGGTGGAGGCGAGCAGCCCGACCATCGCCAGCGCGACCGCCACCAGCGCCGCCGGCACGCCGAACCAGGCGCTCTCGGGCAACACCTGGGCGGCGTTCAGCACGCCGAGCCAGAACAGCATCCCGTACCCCGCGCCGGCGGCGGTGGTGAGGAGAACGACGGAGAATGCGGGGTTCATCGGCTGAGCGCCCGATCGATCCAGCGCAACAGCCCGCCGGCGGTGCCGGTAGGCGGCGGCTCGGCGGGCCGCGCCGGAGCGGCGGGGGCGGCGTGGCGGCGCGGCGGCAGGTATTTGTTCACCGGCTTGTATCCCATCTCCGGCATCAGGTCGTACCCGCCGCGCGCGGCCACCAGCAGCGACACCTCGCTGGTGGCATCCCCAAGATCGCCGAAATGCCGCGCATGCGCCGGGCAGGCTTTGACGCAGGCGGGAACCCGTTCTTCCTCGACGATGTTCTCGTTGTAGATGCGATCGACGCAGAGCGTGCATTTGCGCATCACCCCCTGGTCCTGGTCGAACTCGCGCGCCCCGTAGGGGCAGGCCCAGGAACACAGCTTGCAACCGATGCAGATGTCGGCGTTCACCAGCACGATGCCGTCTTCCGCGCGCTTGTAGGACGCGCCGGTGGGGCAGACCGTCACGCAGGCCGGCTCTTCGCAATGCAGGCAGGAGCGCGGGAAATGCACGGTGCGGCTTTCGGTACCGGTGCCCGCTTCGTAGGTGTGCACGCGGTTGAGCCACACCCCGTCCTGCTGCG
This sequence comes from Pseudomonadota bacterium, assembly GCA_021845555.1. GTDB lineage: Bacteria > Pseudomonadota > Alphaproteobacteria > Acetobacterales > Acetobacteraceae > JAJZVS01. The sequence continues at coordinate 6,421 of JAJZVS010000186.1, read as the reverse complement.
CTTCGTAGGGATGGAAATCGGTCAGCGGCGCGGTGTGGCCCGACGTGTTCCACTCCTTGCAGTTCACCGCGCAGGCATGGCAGCCGACGCAGGTATCGAGGTCGATCACGAGGCCGAGCTTCTTGCCGCCCGGCGCGGGAATGCTGGTCATGCGGCGATCACTCCGCGCCGGAGGAAGAGGAGGCAGGGGGAAGAGAGGCGGCGTAGCGGAGGATGCCCGGCGGGCGTTTCTGCCCCGGCGGGCGGCCGATCGCGACCGGGTGCGGGTCCGTCTCCTCCCGCGCATCCGCCTTCTCGACCCGCACGCGAAGATCGTACCACGCCGCCTGGCCGGTGACCGGATCGGCGTTCGCGTGGCGCAGCCCGTCCTCGGGTGGCAGGAACTCCGAGATCACGTGGTTGAGCAGAAAGCCCTTGCGCGATTCCGGCGCGTCGGCGGACAGGTTCCAGGCGCCGCGGCGCTTGCCGATGGCGTTCCAGGTCCAGACCGTATCGGGGTTCACCCCCTCCATCAGCCGCACCCGCGCCTTCACCCGCCCGGTGCGGCTGATCGCCCACACCCAGTCGTCGTCGGCGATGCCGAGCGCATGGGCGGTGGCGCGGTTCATGTACAGCCGGTTGTCGCCATAGATCTGCCGCAGCCAGGCGTTCTGCGAGTGCCAGGAATGGTACATCGCCATCGGCCGCTGGGTGATCGCGTGCAGCGGATACGCCGCCTGCGAGACCGCCGCCTGCTCGAACGGCACATACCAGATCGGCAGCGGGTCGAAATACTGCCGGATGCGCGCCCGGTGCGACTCGGGCGGCTGCACCGGGCCGAAGCCCTCCGCGGCGAGGCGGAACTTCTGCAACGGCTCGCTGTACAGCTGCAACACGATCTGATCGGTGGAGTCGATCAGGCCGAGCCGCTTGGCATCCGCCAGATAGGCGGCGTTGGCGTGCTTGTAATAGAGCGCCTCGGGCGGATGGTGGTACGACCAGAACGCGCCGTTGGCGACGTAGCGTTGCAACTGGTCGGGGTTCGGTGCGCCGACGCCGTCCGCGCTGCCGTCCGCGCCGCGGAACCCGGCCAGCGGGCCGACGCCGGGGCGGCGCTGGTGGTTGACGATATAATCGGCGTAGCTCTTGTAGGTGGGCGCACCGGTCTCGGTGACGAAGCCGGGCAGCTTCAGCCGCGCACCCAGTTCGACCAGCACGTCCTGGAACGGGCGCACGTCGCGATCGGGCGGCAGGATCGGCTGGCGGATCGAATCCGCCGGCCCCTCCGGGCTGCCGATCGGGCGATCGAGCAGGGAGACGCAGTCCCAACGCTCCAGATAGGTGGTGTCGGGAAACACCAGATCCGCATAGGCCACCATCTCGGACGAATAGGCATCCGAATAGATCACGTGCGGGATGCGGTACGCGCCGGTGGCCGGGTCCTTGTCGGCCAGCATGCGCGCGGCCTCGCCGGGGTTCATCGACGAGTTCCAGGCCATGTTGGCCATGTACATGAACAGCGTGTCGATCTTGTACGGATCGCCGGCATGGGCGTTGGCGATCACCGTGTGCATCATCCCGTGCAGCGCCATCGGCGCGTCCCAGGTGAACGCCTTGTCGATGCGCACCGCGCCGCCGTCCGCCTCGATCAGCAGGTCCTCCGGCCCGCGCGGGCTGCCGAGCGGCATGCCGCCCAGCATGGTGTCGGGCTTGGCGCCCTTGCCGGCCGGCGGCGGTCCGCCGGGGATCGGCTTCGGGAACGGCGATTTGTAGCGCCAGGAGCCGGGCGTATCGACCGCGCCCAGCAGCATCTGCAACAGATGGATCGCCCGGCAGGTGTGGAACCCGTTCGAATGGGCGGAAATCCCGCGCATCGCATGCATCGCTACCGGCCGGCCGAGCATCTTCGGATGCGTCCGCCCGGCGGTATCGGTCCAGGGCTGGTCGAGTTCGATCGCCTGGTCGAACGCCACATCCGCGATCTCGGCGGCGATGCGGCGGATGCTCTCGGCCGACACGCCGCAGCGCGTCGCCACCGCTTCGGGCGCATAGGCGCCGTCCAGGTAGCGTTCCGCCAGTTTGTGGAACACCGGGTAGGCGGCGGTGCCGTCGGCCAGCCGCACCTCGCCCACCACTTGCGGGGCCATGCCCGGCGTGGCGGCGTCGATCGCCGCGCCCGTGGTGCGATCCCAGGCGAGCGGGCGGCCCTTGTCGTCGCGCGCGAACAGCCCGTCCCGCTCGGTGCCGGGCGCGTGGATCACCAGCCAGGCGGCGTTGGTGTAGCGCACCAGGAAATCGAGATCGATCCGGTCGGCGCGCAGCAGTTCATGCACCAGCGCCAGCACGAACAGCCCGTCGGTGCCGGGGCGGATGCCCACGAACTCATCGGCGATCGCCGAGTAGCCGGTCTTGACGGGATTGACCGAGACGAACTTCGCGCCGCGGCCCTTCAGCTTGGCGAGCCCGATCTTGATCGGGTTGGAGTCGTGATCCTCGGCGACGCCGAACATCAGCAGGTATTTGGTCCGCTCCCAGTCCGGCTCGCCGAACTCCCAGAAGCTGCCGGCGATGGAATAGAGGCCGGCGGCCGCCATGTTGACCGAGCAGAACCCGCCATGCGCGGCGAAATTGGGCGTGCCGAACTGCTTGGCCCACCAGCCGGTGAAGGACTGGCTCTGGTCGCGCCCGGTGAACAGCGCGAGCTTGCGCGGTTCGGTGGCCCTGATCCGGCCGAGCCATTCGGTGGCGAGGGAGAGCGCCTCCTCCCACTCGATTTCCTTGAAGTCGCCGGCGCCGCGCTCGCCCACCCGCAGCAGCGGCTTGGACAGCCGCGCGGGGGAGTAGTGCTGCATGATGCCGGCGGAGCCCTTGGCGCAGATCACGCCGCGGTTCACCGGATGGTCGGGGTTGCCCTCGATGTAGCGGATGCGGCCGTCCTGCAGATGCACGCGGATGCCGCAGCGGCAGGCGCACATGTAGCAGGTGGTCGGCTTGACGGAATCGCTCACCGGCGGCGAGGGGTCGATCCGTTCCACCGGGCGGGTAAACCCGCTCGTTCGCCCCGATGCCGCGTCCGTCATGCCATTGCCTCCGCCCTGCAAGCATTTATTGGAACGGTGTCCGGCGCAGGGCAACCCCTCATCGGGGGCATGGCCGCCATGACTTGCTGCGGCGCCGGGGCGGGCGGAACATTCCTTTCGTCCGGGGTGCGACGGGGAGAGTGAAGCCGCCGCCGTGTCGCCCCGCTCCCGCGAGGTCCCCGATGTCCGAGCTTCCCAGCGTTCCGGTTGCCTGCGCCCATGTCGCGCCGGTCTTCCTCGACACGCCGCGCACCACCGACAAGGCCTGCGATCTGATCGCCGAGGCCGCCCGCCACGGCGCGCGGCTGATCGCCTTCCCGGAGACCTTCATCCCCGCCTTCCCGCTTTGGGCCGGGGTGCGCGCGCCGATCCACAACCACGGCTTCTTCCGCCGCCTCGCCGCCGGCAGCCTGCGGATCGACGGGCCGGAGCTGGCCCGCTTGCGCGAGACCGCGCGGCGGCACGGCATCTTCGTCTCGCTGGGGTTCAACGAGGGCACCGCGGCGAGCCTCGGCTGCATCTGGAACGCCAACGTGCTGATCGGCGCGGACGGCGCGATCCTGAACCACCACCGCAAGCTGGTGCCCACCTTCTATGAAAAGCTGGTCTGGGCGAACGGCGACGGCGCCGGGCTGCGCGTCTCTGCCACCCCGATCGGGCGCATCGGCATGCTGATCTGCGGGGAGAACACCAACCCGCTGGCCCGCTTCGCGCTGATGGCCGAAGGCGAGCAGATCCACATCGCCTCCTACCCCCCGGTCTGGCCGACGCGCGACCCCGGGCTGGACGGCAATTACGATCTGGGCGCGGCGATCCGCATCCGCGCCGGCGCCCACAGTTTCGAGGCCAAGGCGTTCACCGTGGTGGCGGCCGCCTACCTGGATGCCGCCAGCCTGGAGGCGATCGGTGCGGAGGATCCGGCCGCGCGGGAGGTGCTGGAACGCTCCCCGCGCGGCGTGTCGATGGTGGTGGGGCCAACCGGGGAGCCGGTCGGGGCCGAACTCTCCGACCGCGAGGGGCTGCTCTATGCCACGCTCGATCTGTCCGCCTGCGTGGAGCCGAAGCAGTTCCACGACGTGGTCGGCGGCTACAACCGGTTCGACGTGTTCGACCTGCGGGTGAACCGGGCCGCGCTCCGCCCGGTCACGTTCCTCGACCCGCCGGCGCCGCCGGCCGGCCCCGCCCTGGAATAGGCCGGCGTTGAAAAACCGCCCCGGACGGCGCAGAAGCGCCGCATGCCGACCCTGTTCCTGCACAACAGCCTGACCCGCAAGCGGGAGGCGTTCGTCCCGCTCGATCCCACGCATGTCCGCATGTATGTGTGCGGGCCGACGGTCTATGACCTCGCGCATCTCGGCAACGCGCGCCCGGTGGTGGTGTTCGACGTGCTGGCGCGGCTCCTGCGCCGGCTCTATCCGCGCGTCACCTACGTGCGCAACATCACCGACGTGGACGACAAGATCAACGCCCGCGCCGCTGCGACCGGCGAGGCGATCGGCGCCATCACCGCGCGCACCACGGCGGATTTCCATGCCGACATGGCCGAACTCGGCGCCCTGCCGCCGGATGTCGAACCCGCCGCGACCCAGCATATCGCCGAGATGATCGCGTTGATCGAACGGCTGATCGCCTCCGGCCACGCCTATGCCGCCGAGGGGCATGTGCTGTTCTCGGTGCACAGCTTCGCCGACTACGGCCATCTGTCCGGCCGCTCCCCGCGCGAACTGCTGGCCGGGGCGCGGGTCGAGGTGGCGCCGTACAAGCGCGATGCGGGCGATTTCGTGCTGTGGAAGCCCTCCACGCCCGAGCAACCCGGCTGGGACAGCCCGTGGGGCCGCGGCCGGCCGGGCTGGCACATCGAATGCTCGGCGATGTCCTGGCGCTATCTGGGCGAGACCTTCGACATCCACGGCGGCGGCCAGGACCTGATCTTCCCGCATCACGAGAACGAGCGCGCGCAAAGCCTGTGCGCCTTCCCGCACGGCGGCTTCGCCCGGCTGTGGATGCACAACGGCATGCTGCTGGTGAACGGCGAGAAGATGTCGAAAAGCCTCGGCAATTTCCGCACCGTGCGCGACGTGCTGGCGCTGGCGCCGGGGGAGGCGATCCGGCTGCTGCTGCTGAAGACGCACTACCGCGCCGCGCTGGATTTCACCGAAGCGGCGCTGGGGGAGGCGCGGCGGGAGCTCGACCGCTTCTATCGTGCGCTGGAGATGGCGCCGGACGCGCCGGCCTCGCCCGAGATCCCGGCGCCGGTGCTGGCGGCGCTGTGCGAGGACCTCAACACGCCGGGTGCGCTGGCGGCGATGCACGCGCTGGCGGACGCGGCGCTGGGCGGTGACCGGGAGGCGGCGGCCGGCCTGCGCGCCGCGGGCGCCGTGCTGGGGCTGCTGGGCGCCGATCCCGCCGCCTGGTTCCGCGGCGGCGGCGACGACGCGGCGGCGATCGAGGCCGCCATCGCCGAACGGCTGGCCGCGCGCAAGGCCCGCGACTTTGCCCGCGCGGACGCGATCCGCACGGCGCTCGCATCACGCGGTATCGTGCTGGAAGACGGAGCGGGCGGCACCACCTGGCGCCGCGCCGGCTGACCCCTGGAGGAGCAAGGATTATGCGCCTGTCCCTGATGGCGTGCGTGCTGGCACTGGCCGCCGCGCCGGCCTTCGCCCAACCCGCTCCGAGCGCGGCCCCGCCGCCGGCCCCGGCCGCCATGCCCGGCATGGCGATGCCCGCCAGCGCGCCGGCGGCGGAAGCGGCGCCCTCCACCCGCGCCTATCAGGCGGCGATGGCGAAGATGGATCGCGGCATGGCCATCCCCTACACCGGGAATGCCGACCAGGATTTCGTCGCCGGCATGATCCCGCACCACCAGGGCGCGATCGACATGGCGCGGGTGGAACTGCGCTACGGCCACGACAAGGCGCTGAAGCGGCTGGCACGGCGCATCATCAAGGCGCAGACGCGGGAGATCGCCTTCATGCGCCGCTGGCAGGCGCACCACCGGAAATGACCGGAAAGGAGGGTGGCGCCGACATCGGCCCGATCGGCAACGCCCCGGTCGTGATCCTGGTGCGTCCGCAACTGGCCGATAACATCGGCGCGGTGGCGCGCGCGATGGCCAACGGAGGCTTGTTCCACCTGCGCCTGGTCGCGCCGCGCGACGGCTGGCCGCAGGAGAGGGCGTGGCGCAACGCCTCCGGCGCCGACCGCATCCTCGATGCGCTCACCCTGCATGAAACCGTGGCCGATGCGGTGGGCGACCTGCACCACGTCTTCGCCACCTGCCCGCGCCCGCGCCACATCGTGAAGCCGGTGCTCACCGCGCGCGGCGCGGCGGCCGAACTGCGCGAAATCTGCGCCCGCGA
>JAJZVS010000185.1 GCA_021845555.1 Pseudomonadota bacterium | reverse complement strand
TCTCCGGCCCCATGTTGTCGAGCAGCACGGCATCGACGCGCAGGGACAGCGCCTCGCGCAACTGATCGAGCGTATCGACTTCCAGTTCGATCTTGACCATGTGCCCGACGCCGGCGCGGGCACGCGCCACCGCCTCGGCCACGCCGCCAGCGATCGCCACGTGGTTGTCCTTGATCAGCACCGCGTCATCGAGGCCGAAGCGGTGGTTCGATCCGCCGCCCACGCGGATCGCGTATTTCTGCGCGATGCGCAGCCCCGGCAGCGTCTTGCGGGTGCAGACGATCTGCGCCTTGTGCCCGGCGATCGCATCGACCACGCCGCGCGTCGCCGAGGCGATGCCCGAGAGATGGCCGAGGAAGTTCAGCGCGGTGCGCTCGGCGGTGAGGATGCCGCGCGCCGGGCCCGAGACGGTGGCGATCAGGTCTCCCGGCACGAGGCGGGATCCGTCACCGCGCGTCACGTCGACGGAGATCGCCGGATCGATCAGGCGGAACGCGGTCAGAGCGAAATCGAGCCCGGCGACCACGCCCGGCTGGCGCGCGCGGAGCACGGTGCGGGCGCGCGCGCCGGCCGGCACGATCGCATCGCTGGTGAGATCGCCGGCGCGGCCGAGGTCCTCCAGCAGCGCGGCCCGCACCGAGGGTTCGATCATCAGCGCGGGCAGCGGGGGAACGGTCATCAGGGCGCCTCCTACCGCACCGCCAGCATGCGCTCGACCGCGCGCCGGGCGCGGTCGGCGAGCGCGGGATCGATCGTCACCTCGTGGCACATCCCTTCCAGCGCGGCGCGGATATTGGGCAAGGTGATGCGCTTCATGTGCGGACAGAGGTTGCAGGGGCGGACGAACTCCACGGACGGATGCGCCACCGCGACGTTGTCGGCCATCGAGCATTCCGTCATCAGCACGACGCGCCGCGGATGCTCGCGCCCGACATAGGCCGCCATGTCGGCGGTGGAGCCCGCGAAATCGGCTTCCGCCAGCACTTCCGGCGGGCATTCGGGATGCGCCAGGACGATCACGCCGGGGTGGCTTTCGCGCAGGCTGCGCACCTCGGCGCCCGAGAAGCGCTGATGCACCTCGCAATGCCCGGCCCAGGCGATCACTTCCACCTTGGTCTGCTTCGCCACGTTCTGCGCCAGGTACTCGTCCGGCAGCATGATGACGCGGCGGACCCCGAGCGATTCGATGACCTTCTTCGCGTTGGCCGAGGTGCAGCAGATATCGGATTCCGCCTTCACCGCGACCGAGGTGTTCACATAGGCCACCACCGGCGCGTCCGGGTAGCGCGCGCGCATCAGCCGCACGTCCTCGGGCGTGATCGATTCCGCGAGCGAGCAGCCGGCGCGCAGATCGGGGATCAGCACGGTCTTTTCCGGATTGAGCAGCTTCGCCGTCTCGGCCATGAAGTGCACGCCGGCGAGCACGATCACCTTGGCATCGACCGTCATCGCCTCGCGCGCCAGCGCCAGGCTGTCGCCGGTGATGTCGGCGACGCAGTGGAAGATCTCCGGCGTCTGGTAGTTGTGCGCCAGGATCACCGCGTCGCGCGCGCGTTTCAGGCGCAGGATGGCCGCCACGTCCGGGGCGAACACCGGCCATTCGATCGGCGGGATGACGTGCTTGACCCGCGCATAGAGCGGCTCGGCGCGGGCGAGCGCCTCGGCGGCGTCCGAGCCGCGGCCGGGCGCGATCACGCGGAGCGGCATATCGCCGGCGGGCGGCGCCGCGCCGAAGGCAGCCGGGCGGGATTCGATTTGGAGCGAGGCGGACATCCCTTCTCTCCTTTATGCTCAGTTTGAGCATTTTAGGGGCCGAAAAATGCCGGCCCCACTTGGCCGGTGTGTTATGCTAATGGTGAGTATAACCGATCTGTCAACCCCGTCCCCCTCGCCCGCGCCCCGTCGCCCGGTGCCTGGGCCGGTGCCTGGCCCCCCCGGCGGATCAGTACCCCCGGCCGGGATCGAACCGGGTCGGCAGCGGACGGCCCGCTTCCAGCGCGTGCAGGTTGGCGAACAGGATCTCCAGGCTGCGCGGCAGGTAGGTGGCCGGGTCGTCGGCGGCGGTGTGCGGGCTGACGATCAGGTTGCGCGTGGTCCAGATGCGGTGGCCGGGCGGGATCGGCTCGGGGTCGAACACATCGAGCACCGCGCCGGACAGGTGCCCGGCGTCCAGCGCATCGCACAGCGCGTCCTGGTCGAGCAGCCGGCCGCGGCCGATGTTCACCACCCCCGCGCCCGGCCCCAGCAGCGCGATCCGCCGCCGGTCGAGCAGCCCCAGCGTGGCCGGCGTCAGCGGGCAGGCGAGGACCAGGAATTCGGTTTGCGCCAGCACCGCGTCGAGCGCGCCGGTGCCGACCACATCGGTGCCGACCACACGGGCGCAATCGGGATGCGGCGCTTCGGTGGCGCGCACGCCGGTGACGTGCATGCCGAAGCGGGCGGCCTGCGCCGCGATCGTGCCCCCCAGCGCGCCGAGGCCCACGATCGTCAGCCGCCGCCCGGCGAGCGTCCCGCCCCACAGCTTGTGCCAGGCGCCGGCACGCTGGTGCGTGACCATCTCGGGCACGCGGTTGGCCAGCATCAGCACTGCCATCAGCCCGAACTGGCCGGCTTTTTCCGTATGCGTGCCGCGGTTGTTGCAGAGCGCCGCGCCGGGCGGCAACCAGTCGAACGGGGCAAGGTTGTCGAGACCGGCGTTGGTGACGAACACCAGCTTGAGGCGCGGCGCGGCGGCCGGCAGCAGCGGGCGCAGGATGTCCTTGTCGCCGACCAGCGCCTCGGCCTGCCCGATCGCGGCGGCGAACTCGGCGGCGGTGGTGCCGAAGCTCAACGCGTGGCCGGGCGCGCCGGCGCGGGCGGCGGCCTCCGCCCACTGCGCCGGGGTGATCGTGAAGGCGGGGTCGTCGGGTGGGTTCTGGATATGGATGCGCATGGCGGGGAGCCTGCCACGGCGGAACGGCGCGCGGCCAGTGTGCCGATCCCAACGCATGTTCCCGTCATCGGCGGCGGGGGCCGGCACACTCGCTCGTTGTTTTCAGTGGCCTGCTTATCCCTGACGTTCGCTGCGAAGGGCAGCAAACGTCTGGGGCAGGACACCAGCCGGCCGGGGAGCCCCCTCCCGCTCGCCCCCCGATCCGGGGTAGCCTGCTGAAAACCCCCGCAGGAGACGCCGGATGCCGAGCCCCTTCCCGCTGCCCGCCGCCGACCCCGCCAGCCTCGGCTTCGCCGCAAAGCCGCTCGCGGCGCTGGAGGCGCTGATCCACCGCCATATCGAGGACGGCCGCTACCCCGGCGCGCAGATCGCGCTGGCCCGGCACGGCAAGCTCGCGCTGTTCCGCAGCTACGGCAGCGCGCGGACCGAGGGCGGGCGCCTGCCGACCACCAACGACACGCTGTTCCTGCTGTTCTCGCAGACCAAGGTGCTGACCTCGGCCACGGTCTGGACCTTGGTGGAGGAAGGTGCGCTCTCCTTCATGGACCGCGTCGCCGACCACCTGCCGGAGTTCGCCGCGCGCGGGAAGGCGGACATCACGCTGCACCAGCTCATGACCCATCGGGGCGGTTTCCCCAGCAGCGACGTGACCCCGGCCACCTGGACCGACCACGCCAGGATGCGCGCCGAGGTGTGCGACTTTTCGCTGGAATGGACCCCCGGCTCGCGCATGCAGTACCACGGCCGCGCCGCGCACCTGACCCAGGCGATGGTGATCGAGGCGGTGACCGGGCGCGACTACCGCGCGGTGATCCGTGAGCGGATCATTGCCCCGCTCGGCCTGGAGAACGAGATTTTCGTGGGCGTCCCCGCCGACCAGCAGCACCGCTGCGCCGACACCTATGCGCCGGAGCCACGCGACAACTCCCCCGCCTTCCGCGCCGCCGGGTTGCCGCATTCGGGCGGCTACGCGACCGCGCGTGGGATGGCGGCGTTCTACCAGATGCTGGGCGCCGGCGGGCGGTTGGGCGACGTTCGGGTGCTGTCGCCGCGGACGCTGGCGTATGTGGCGCGCAACCAGACCGGGGAGATGCCGGACTTCCAGATGGACGGGATCCCGATGCACCGCGGCCTCGGCCCGCACCTGCGCGGGGAGAGCGACCGGATCCGCGGCCTCGGCACGATCGGCGCGCCGGCGACGTTCGGGCATGGCGGGGTGGGGTCGTCCTACTCCTGGGCCGATCCGACCAGCGGGGTGTCGTTCAGCTACCTGACCAACTTCGTGCAGCCCGATCCGTGGCACTCGCTGCGGCTGGACCGGGTGGCGAACCTGGCGCACGCGGCGATCGACTGACGCGCGCCCGGGGGTTGGGAGGGGGGCCGGGGCCGGACGCACGAATTCGTGAATTCTGGCGATTGGTTCCGCAACCCGAGTCGACGGCGGCGTGATTCGCGCGCACTGTAGGGCGCTGACAAACCGGGCGGTTCTGGTGTAGATCGCCCGCGCCGCACGGAGCGAGGGGCATCCGCGGGACCAACGACGGACAACGGGATCAGGCTGGCGTGCTGCAGGACCGCAAATCGAGGCTGGCGGGCGATCGGGCGATGATGTCCATCGTGCTGCCTGAAGGATCTGCCGAAGCGGAGGCGCCGCGGGCGGGGGCCGACCTCGCCGCGGCGCGCGAGCGGATGGGGCGCAGCCTGCCCGAGATGGCGGACATGCTGCGGATCCGCCTGCCCTTCCTGGATGCGCTGGAGCGCGGGCGGCTGACCGATCTGCCCGGCTCGGCCTACGCGCTGGGCTTCCTGCGCACCTACGCCCTCGCGCTCGGGCTCGATCCGGTGGAGATGGCGCGGCGCTTCAAGACCGAGGCCGCGGCGATCGGACGCAAGACCGAACTCGCCTTTCCCGCCCCGCTGCCCGATCGCGGCTTGCCGGCCGGGGCGCTGATGCTGCTGGGCCTGGTGCTCGCGGTCGGCGTCTATGCCGGGTGGTACCGCCTGTCCGGGGAGGGGCGGCTGCCGGCGGAGACCGTGCTGCCGGTGCCGGCGCGGCTCGCCTCCTTGGTCGCGCCGGCGCCGACGCCCGCGCCGCGCGTGCCGCCGGCCGCGGCCGGTGCGGGCGCGAACGCCCCCCGGGACGCCATCGGGGACGCCGCCGGGGACGCCGCCGGGGATCCCATCGGGCCGGCGCCGCAGGGTGCGACCGCAGCCGCCGCCCCGGCCGCGCCAGCCCCGGGACCCGCGCGCAGCGCGGTGCCCGGAACCACGAGCGTCGCGAGCGTGACGGACCCGGCCGCCGGGGTCGCGCCCTCCCCGCCCGCCGCCGCGCCGCCGCCTGACGTGTCGCCCGGTTCGGCCGCCGCCGCGACGCCGACTCGCGCGCAGGATCTGGCGATGCTGGGCGGCGTGGGACTCCCTGCCGCCGCGCCGCTGATGATCCTGGCGACCGCCGATGCCTGGGTGCAGGTGCGCGATGCCTCCGGCGCCGTGGTGTTCAGCCGGCTGCTGCATGGCGGGGAGAGTTGGCCGGTTCCCGCGCGCACCGGGCTGTCGCTGACCACCGGGAACGCGGGCGGCACCGAGCTTGTGGTCAACGGCGTGGCGGGGGCGCCGCTCGGGCAGGCGGGGGCGGTGCTGCACAACGTGCCGCTCGATCCGCCGGTTTCGGGTGGGGCGGTGCCGGCCGGGGCGGCGCCGGGCGCTGCCTCCTCCGGCTAAGAATCGGTGACACTGCGTCCGGCGCCTGGCGCCCCGGCCCGCGCGGGGTTGGCGGTGCCGGTGCGCCCACCACATAACGGCGGGGTGCCGTGCCGCCCCGGCCTTCCGCCTTCCCGCTGACGGAGACTCCGATGAGCTACCGCCCCTACCAGGACATCACCCGCCGGCCCTCCCGCCGCGTCATGGTCGGCGCCGTCCCCGTGGGCGGGGGCGCGCCGATCACGGTGCAGACCATGACCAACACGCTGACCACCGACGTGGCGGGCACGGTGGCGCAGATCCGCCGGGCCGAGGCGGCGGGGGTGGACATCGTCCGCGTGTCCTGCCCCGACCAGGAGAGCGCGCGGGCGCTGGCCGACATCGTGCGCCAGGTGCGGGTGCCGATCGTGGCCGACATCCATTTCCACTACCGCCGCGCGATCGAGGCCGCGGAGAGCGGGGCGGCCTGCCTGCGCATCAACCCCGGCAACATCGGCTCCGACGACCGGGTGCGGGAGGTGATCAAGGCGGCGCGCGATCATGGGTGCTCGATGCGGATCGGGGTCAACGCCGGGTCGCTGGAGAAGCACCTGCTGGAGAAATACGGCGAGCCGAACCCCGAGGCGCTGGTGGAAAGCGCGCTCTATCACGCCAACATCCTGCAACAGCACGACTTCCACGACTTCAAGATCAGCGTGAAGGCGTCCGACGTGTTCCTCGCGGTGGCGGCGTATCAGCAACTGGCGGAGGTGTGCGACCACCCGCTGCACATCGGCATCACCGAGGCCGGCGGGCGGCGGATGGGCACGGTGAAATCGGCGATCGGGCTGGGGTCGCTGCTGTGGGCCGGGATCGGCGACACGCTGCGCGTGTCCCTGTCGGACCAGCCGGAGGAAGAGGTGCGGGTGGGGTGGGACATCCTGAAGTCCCTCGGCATCCGGCATCGCGGGGTGAAGGTGATCTCCTGCCCGTCCTGCGCGCGGCAGGGGTTCAACGTGATCGAGACGGTGCGCGTGCTGGAGGACCGGCTGGCGCATATCGAGACGCCGCTGACCCTGTCGATCATCGGCTGCGTGGTGAACGGGCCGGGGGAGGCGCTGATGACCGACCTCGGCGTGACCGGCGGCGGGGCGGGGCGGCACATGGTGTATCGCGCCGGCAAGACGGACCACACGATCGAGGCGGGCGGGATGGTGGAGCACATCGTCGCGCTGGTGGAGGCGAAGGCCGCCGAGTTGCGCGCCCAAGGGACCGGGACGGAGAAGGTGGCGGCGGCGTAGGACAGCCCCCCTCTCCCGCTTGCGGGTTGGGCCGCGAAGCGGGCCAAAACCTGGGGTGAGGGCTGGATTTGTTCTGATTACGAAACATTCAGGACGTGCGTCTGCCCGGCGTGGGTATCCCCGCCCGGCGATCAGGTTCCTGGAATCGGCTTGCCCATCCGCAGCAGAAACAGCAGATCGCCCCGCCGCGGCACGCGCCAGCGGCGGGGGCGGGGTTTGCGTGGGGCCGGCGGCGGCGGGGGCGGCAGGATGCCGGGGGCGAAGTCCACCCCCAGCATGCGGCACAGCGGACGCAGCAGCGCCACCAGCCGGGGCGAGGCGGCGAGCAGGGCCACCATCTCCGGATCGTTCATCTTGTCTTGCAGCCGCCCGGCGGCGCAGTTGACGTTGATGCTCAGGCCCACCAGCCAGGCGCGGCGGCCGGGGACGCGCACGGCTTGCGGCAGCGGGAGCGCGTGACGGCGGACGGCGGGCTTGGGTGAGTCCTCGGGCGGGTTCTGGGGCGCAGTGGCGGGGCGGAGGGGCTGCTTGCGGTGGTAGGCGCGGAGCGGCGCGTCCGCGCCGAATGCCGCCAGATGTGCGAGCAGCGCGGCGAATCGCCGGGCCATCTTGTTGAACCGACGTTGCAGGCGAATCG
>JAJZVS010000184.1 GCA_021845555.1 Pseudomonadota bacterium | reverse complement strand
GTGGAGCGCTTCCGCACCGACGGCCATTCCCGGCTGCCGGTGTACGGGGAGCAGCTCGACGATATCCTCGGCATGGTCCATATCAAGGACGTGTTCGCCTATCTCGGCCGGCCGGAGACGTTTTCCCTGGAATCGATCCTGCGCCGGCCCCTGCTGGTCGCGCCGCAGCTGCCGGTGCTCGATCTGCTGTTGCAGATGCGCCAGGCGCGCATGCACCTCGCGCTGGTGGTAGACGAATACGGCGGCATCGACGGGCTGGTGACGATCGAGGACCTGGTGGAGACGATCACCGGCGACATCGCCGACGAGCACGACGAGATCGAGGGACCGATGATCACCGAACGCCCGGACGGCGCGCTGGATATCGACGCGCGGCTGCCGGTGGAGGCGTTCGAGCAGAAACTCGGCCCGGTGCTGAGCGCCGAGGAGCGCGACGCCGACATCAACACCGTGGGAGGCCTGGTGTTCACGCTCGCCGGGCGGGTGCCGGCGCGCGGCGAGGTGATCGGGCACCCGTCGGGCATCGAGTTTCGCGTGCTGGAGGCCGATCCGCGCCGCATCCGCCGCGTACGCGCCCGCCGCGCGGTGCCGGCGGGGGACGGATGACGCGGCGGCCGTGCGCGCGTGCCCAGGTATTCCAAATGGCGGTAGCTGCGCCGCTGCCCGAACGCTCCCGGGCCGCCCGCGCGTCGCTGCCTTGCAAGTCTATTGAAGCGACCCAACGTCTATTGCCAATGATATCGGTCGGCTACGACCGATCCCGGCGCGTGGAGGACGAGTTCGGATGACAGAGGGGGAGAGCGGCCCCGGCGCCCGCGCCGCAGAGTCGCGTTCGGAGCGCCTCGGCGCTCCACACCAGTCGCCATGGGATACGACGCCGGCGCAGTTCGCGGACCAGGAGCGGCCGGCGGCGCTGCTGCGGATTGCCCGTGCGGCCGGTGCCGCGCTGGTACGCACTATCGATCTGCACGACCCGCGGACCGGCTGGCACCATCGCCAGGTGGGGCATCTGGCCGGCTTGATCGCGCGCAAACTGGGCCTGTCCGAGATCGCGACCGAGGGCATCTGCCTGGCGGCGAGCCTGCATGACATCGGCAAGGTCGAACTGCCGCGCAGTATGCTCGACCAGACCGCCCGGCTGTCGGTCGCCGAGTTGCAGCGGCTGCAGGCGCATGCCCAGGTGGGCTCCGAGCTCCTGTGCGAGATCGACTTTCCCTGGCCGGTCGCGGAGATGGTGCTCCAGCACCACGAACGGCTCGACGGTTCCGGCTATCCCGCCGGGCTGACGGGGAAATCCATTCTGCCCGGCGCACAGATCATCGCCGTGGCCGACGTGCTGGCAGCGATGACCGCCGATCGCGCCTACCGCGCCACGCCCGGCCTTGCCGCCGCGCTGGACGAACTGCGCCAGGGTCGCGGCGTGCTCTACGACGCGGCGGCGGTCGATGTCTGTGTCGCGCTGTGCGAACGGGACCCGTCGGTGGTGTTTCCCGATGCCGGTCCGGCCGCGCGCCCCGATGGCACGGTCCGCGCGACGCCGCCCACGACCGCGCCGCAGGTGCGCCTTACGGCGCAGCAGCAGATCGTGATGCACCTGCTGGCCGAGGGCCGCTCCACCAAGGACATCGCCCGCTCGCTGGGGCTCGGGCTGGGCACCGTGAAGGTGCATCTGTCGCGCGCCTATCGGACCCTCGGCGTGCGCAACCGGGTGGGCGCCGTACGCGCGGTGATCGACGAAAGCGGCCGCTGAACCGACGCTTGCCCCCCGCCTGCTGCCGTCCCCCCTCTGTTGCCGTCATCGCCGGCGCGAGAGCCGGCGGCGGTCGGGCGGATCAGCCGGTCGGGAAGCAGGCGGTGACGGACTGGGTGCCGCCGGTGATCGGCTCGAAGAAGGTGCCTGACCAGATCGACTCTGATATGGTGACGATCGCGAATGCGCCGGCCTGGCCGTGGCAGCTGCTTCCGGCCGCGACGGTCACGTCGCTGGTGGTGATCGCGTTGCCGCCGATCCATTGTCCCGCCAGGGCGACGGCGTATTGCTGCGGATTGGCGCACGACCCGATGGCGGTGCAGCGCGCGGTCTGCGCGGCGACCGACTGCAAGGCCGATCCGGTCCACATCATCAACCCGACCTCGACGCAGCCCAGCAGCAGCAGGACCAGCAGGCCGCCGACCATGGCGAATTCGAGCGCCGCCGTGCCGCGCCGGTCCGCCCCGATCCGCCCCCCGATCCGCCAAGCCGCGCGCGGCATGATCCCGATCCGTGTCATTGCAGCCGCACCTCCGCCGTCTGCGTGACCTTCAGCGCGTCGAACATCGGCATGAAAGTCGGCGATGTATAGGTCGCGGTGATCGCACTGTAGAGGCCGGGCATGGTGCCATCCGAGCAGGCGGTGGTGGAGGAGGCCGCGGCGGCAAGCGTGGTCGGGTTGGTGCCGGAGACACAGTACCACGCCGGGGTGGTCACGGTGGCGGTGACGCCCGACAGGCCGGAGGCGGATTGCACGAAGCTTTCGATCGCGTCGGCGGAGACGGTGGTTCCCTTCAGGAACGAATAATAGGCCCCCTGGGAGACGGCGTTGGACAGGGCCCCGGCGCTCCACATCGCCCAGCCGTAGTTCGCCACGCCGCCGATCAGCAGCAGCAGCAGCGGCGCCACCAGGGCAAATTCCAGCGCCGCGGTGCCGCGTTCGCGCAGCCGGCGGTCCGCGCCGGCGAGGCGTTTGGGCGCGGCGAAGGATCCTGGATTCTTCATTCGACCAACCCGATCGACGTGGTGTTCGGTAAGCTGCCGAACGTGGTGAGGCCGTAGTTGGAGCAGTTCGAAGCCAGGTCCATATTGCCGGACAGTGTCAGCGTTCCGGCAATGATCTCGGCACATCCGCTCGATCCGTCGGTTGCGTTGCCGCTGACTGAAAGACTGCCATTAGGCATATAAAGCAGGCCGCTGAACGGAATCGCGCTGTTACCGCTGACCGTGCTCGCGCCGGTGCTGTTGGTGGCGAACAGTACACCGGCCACTGACCCCTCCTGTGCAGTCCCGACCGTGGGGGCAGTCAGCACGATCGATCCCGTGTTGAAGTTCCCGGAGATCGACAGCGGGCCAGTGCTGACGATCGTGATTCCGCTGCCAGAGATGGTGGTGCCACCCAAGCTGGTGTTCCCGGAAATCGTAACCGACCCGTTTATCGTATAGAGGCCGGTGCCGTTGAACACCACGCTGGCGTTGCCGCCAATTGAGATCGACCCATAGCATACGTTGGGGTAGAGATTGTAGGTGTTGCCGGATACCGCCGGGAGCTGGGTGGGCGAGCAGTTGGCCTTGGCGATTGCGTTTTGCAGAGTGCTGTTGCCGGCATAGGGGTCCGGGATCTGCGGTGATCCGGGGTGCTGGGCGGAGCTGTTTGCGGCGGTCCCGGAGACGTTGCCGCTCATGGAAATGGTGCCGGCGGCGTAGATCGCGCTCACGTCCAGCGTGAGATTTCCGCTCATGCTGACCTTACTGTCCGACACGAGGGAGCAGCCGGACAGGGAGGCGTCGGTGTTGCCGGAGGCGGTGACGCCGGGCAGCGTCACAACCCCATTGGCGTCTCCGCCCACGGTGAGCACGCAGGGCTGCGGGCTGTTCTGGCTGCCGCCGACCTCTGCCATCGCGCGCGCGCCGAGGCTGACCGACTGAGCGTCGCTGGCGATGTGCGCGAACAGCAGCGGCACCGTGCGGCGGACCGTCACCTGCACCGCGGGATCGGCGGCATTGCGCACGCCGGAGGTGATCAGCACCGTGATCTGGTTGTCGGTGAGGGTCTGCGCGGCGGGGCTCCAGCTGCGGCTGCCGCCGGCGGCGCCGTCCAGTTCGGCGACGTCCGCTGCCGCCGCCGCGGCCTGCGCCGCCGTGCCTCCGCGCGCGTAGGCGCTGGCGCCGGCCAGCGCCGCCAGGTCGGCGGTGCGCTGAAGATCGAGCTGCTGGGCCGACCAATGCGACACCTCAACCCCCATCGCCACCGACATCATCAGCACCGGCATGGAGAGCGCGGTGATCAAGGCAACCCCGGCCCGGCGATCCCACGCCAGCGCAGCACCGTCGCCGGCCCGTTGCCGAAGGCGGCGCGCAAGCCGGGACCAGATTGTTAGAACGAGGCGCATAGCGATTGATCTTGTCGCTTCTAGGATGGAGCATAGCACCGCTGATCCGGCATCGGCACAAGTCAGCCGGATGGCCTATCGGGGGATCGCCACAGGGGCCGGGATCTTCCTCCGCGGCCGGACTGTCCCGGCTGATCCCCGCGCAAGGTTGGAGCACGCCGCCACGCGCAGCAGCGGCAGCAGCGGCGCCACCAGCGCGAATTCCAGCGCCGCGGTGCCGCCTTCGCGCAGCCGGCGGGAGGTTCGCCGGTCCGGGACCGCTCACGCGGTCATTGTACTAGCGCCACCGACGTGACCGCCGAGTAGAAGCTGCCGAAGCCGGGCGCGCCGAGCGAGGGACAGGTGCCCGAATACCCGGAATCGCCGCTGAGCGAGACGCTGCCGGCGAGCAGCTCGAAGCAGCTCGAACTGGCCGCGGTGGTCGATCCCTGGCCGCTGAAAGTGCCGTTCGGGAAATACAGCACGCCGGTGATGTGGACCTGCGGATTGCCGCAGACGGCGATGGTGGACGTGTTATTGCAGGCATTCGCAGTGCTTGAACTGATGGTGGCTGCGGAGTTTCCGGCGATCGCGATGCCGGCGATACCTCCCGTGCTGGCCGCCTGGGTTGCATCGGGCGCCGACAGGTTGAAATTGAACGTGTTGGCCCCGTTGAACGTTCCTGTAGTCACAATAGTTACCGCGCTTCCGTTCGTTGTGGTATAGTTCGTCAGATCTATGTTGCCGTTGAAATAATACATGCCCGGTTGCAGATTGAACGTGTAAGGCCCGCCGCCAGTGACCTCGAAGTTGCTGTAGCTGCCGGGTTGCAGCGTGCAGGTGACGCTGCCGGTACCCTGGCCGCTGCAATAACTACCGTTGAACGTGCCGTTGGGCGCGCCTTCCGGCAGGCCGCAATGCTGGTTGGAACAGGCGATCTGGGAGCCGGTCGATTGCGCCGCCTGCTTGAAAGCGGCCGTCAGCGCCGGATTGCTGGCGAGCGCGTCCGGAATCGTGCCGGCATTCGGGTGCGGCGTGAGGGTGGCGCCCTTGTTGTCCGTGTTGCTGACCCAGAACGGGATAGTAACGGTGCCGGCGGCGATGATCCCCTCGGTGTTCCAGCCGCCGCTGCCGGTTTCCACGATATTGGCGTTGGAGCGGACGCTGCAGCCGATCGCGCTCATCGTCGTCCACCCGGTATAGGTAATCCCGGAGCCACCCTGCGCGGCGGTCTTCAAGGCGGCGACGCAGGGCTGCGCACCCGACCATTGCTGCGTCGACGTGTCCTCCGCCGTGCCGCGCGCCACCAGGGACACCGCTTCGCCGGTCGTGGCGATGCGCGCGAACAGCAGCGGCACCGCCCGACCCACCGTCACCTGCACCGCGGGATCGGCGGCATTGCGCACGCCGGAGGTGATCAGCACCGTGATCTGGTTGTCGGTCAGGGTTTTCGCGCCCGGACTCCAACTGCGGCTGCCGCCGGCGGCACCATTCAGCTCCGCGACGTCCGCGGCCCCCGCCGCCGCCGCCGCCGCGGCCTGCGCCGCCGTGTCCCCCTGCGCCAGGGCGCTTCCATAGGCGTTGGCGCCGGCCAGCGACGCCAGGTCGGCGGTGCGCTGAAGATCGAGCTGCTGGGCCGACCAATGCGACACCTCGACCCCCATCGCCACCGACATCAGCAGCACCGGCATGGAGAGCGCGGTGATCAAGGCAACCCCGGCCCGGCGATCGCGCGCCAGCGCGGCACCATCGCCGACCCGTTGCCGAGGGCGGCGCGCAAGCCGGGACCAGAGGCTCAGACCGAGGCGCATGTCGTTTGATCTCGCCGGTTCTAGAGAGAAGCATTGCACCGTCGATCCGACATCGGCACAAGCCGGCCGGATGGCCTATCGGGCGATCACGGGCGTGGTCCGGGTCGTGGTCGTGGTCTCCGCAGCGGCGGGATCCTGCGCAATTCCGTGCCGTCCCGGCCCAAGGCGGCGCTCCGCGCAGGGCTGCCCGCCCCTGCACCACCATTCTACGAAAACATTCCTTGACACACCAAGGACGATCATCCTATCTTGCCGGCGTCCCATGCCCCCGCCCCAATCCCCCCTGTTCGAGCGCCTCGCCAGCATGATCGCCTGGCTCGTCGCGCGCCTCGCCGGGGGAACCGAGCAGGGCTTGAACCACCCGCGCCGCGATGCCCTCATCGCCCGGCTGCGCCGCCTTGCGTCCCGGCTTGGCGCCATCGCCGACACCCCGCCGCCGCCCCGGGCCATGCGCCCGCTTGAACCCGGCTTCGTGCCCACCCATCGCTTCCGCTCGCTGTCGGACGCCCCGCCGTCGCCCGGGCGCCCGCGCCTGCCCGGCGCCTGGTGCTGGCTGGCGCAAATCCTCCCCCCGGTTGCCGCCGCCCGCGCCGAGTTGGAGGAAATGCTGCGCGCCCCCACGATGCAGGCGGGTCTGGCCGCCGATCCCCGCCTCGGCCGCATCCTGCGTCCGCTCGCCTGGATGCTGGGGGTGGACCGCGCGCTGCTGCCCGCCGCGCGCCGCCGCCGCCGGGTCATCCTGGTGCCGGGCGGCCCGGCCCAGGCCGCGGCGGCAGCGGCGGTTTATGCCGCCGGCCGCGCGAAGGGGACCTCGGCGGCGGACCTGATCGCACTCTGTTGCGACCCACCGCCCAATCGGCGCGACCGCCGCCCGGTCTGGCGGGGGGCCTCTGCACCGTTGGTCGGGGAAGGGGCTGCCTGACGGGCGGGGGGGGGGGGAAGGCGCGGCGTAATCGTTACGATTTCGGTCTGTTCGTCACCCTGCGCGCCCGAAGGCCCGAGGGGCCTTCGTGATCCTGGCGCGCGCACCGCGGCAGCCCTACAGATCCTCGGGCCGCAGGCCTGTGTGCTTTGCCAGCCGCGCCATCATCCGCGGCCCGATCTCGGCGGCGTCATGGAACGCGAAGACATAATCGGGCCACCCCGGCCGCGACAGGGTGCGGTGCGAGCCGGTCTGGCGCTTGAGCGACCAGCCGATCCGGTAGAGCGCGCGCAGCACCCCGCCCGCCCGCGCCGCCGGCCAGGAACTCACGCGGCGGCGAACAGCCCGGCAGCCTCGGCGGGCACGGGCTCGCCGCGCTCGATCCGGTCCGCCACCACGCGCAGCGCCAACGCCGCCACGCGGGCGCGCGCTTCGGACTCGGTCGCGCCATAGGCCAGAACGCCCGGAAGCGCCGGAATCTCGGCGATCCAGCGGCCGTCTTCCTCGCGCTCGGTCTCGATCGTGAACATCGGGGGCACCTTCTGCACGCCGGGACTATATGGGGCGGCCAGGGTCGAAGCGAGACACATTCCACCGGGGCGGGGGTCCGGCCTGCGCGCGCGACGGCGGCGCGCGAGGCTGCCCGCTGGCCGATCCGCTAGCCGGATGTGTCCCGTTCTGTCCCGGTCTATCGCCGCCCAAGG
>JAJZVS010000183.1 GCA_021845555.1 Pseudomonadota bacterium | reverse complement strand
GCGGGGGGTCCAGGGGGGCAGCGCCCCCCTGGCCTTCCTCCGTCCCACCCCTCGAACCCCCAAGCACCGCCATGGTGCTCGCAGCCGGGTTGGGCACAAGGATGCGGCCGTTGACGGCGGAGACGGCGAAGCCGTTGTTGCCGTTGGGGGGGCGGACATTGCTCGATCATGCGTTGGATCGGCTGGCGGCGGTGGGGGTGGCGCGGGTGGTGGTGAACGCGTTCTGGCAGGCGGATCGGGTGGTGGCGGCGGTGGCCGCGCGGCGGGCCCAGGCGCCGGCGGTGGAGGTGCTGCGGGAGGCGGTGTTGCTGGAGACCGGCGGGGGCGTGCGGGCGGCGTTGGGGCAGTTGGGGCCGGAGCCGTTCTATGTCGTGAACGGCGATGCGTTCTGGCTGGACGGCCCACGGCCGGCGCTGGCGCGGCTGGCGGCGGCGTTTGCCCTCGGGGACGTGGACGGGGTGCTGCTGGTGCATCGCACCTGCCAGGTGCATGCCGAGGTCGGGCCTGGCGATTTCGTACTCGATCCCTGGGGCGGGTTGCGCCGGCGGCGGGAGCGCGAGATTGCGCCCTATGTGTATGCCGGGGTGCAGTTGATCGCTCCGGCGCTGCTGGACGGGATGCCGGAGGGGGCGTTCAGCATGAACCTGGCGTGGGACCGCGCGCTCGCCGCCGGGCGGTTGCGCGCGGTGGTGCACGACGGGCTGTGGTTCCATCTCTCGACCCCGGCCGATCTGGCGGATGCGGAGGCGATGCTGCAGGCGCAGTTCACCGGGGATACGCGATGAACCTGTTCGCGCTGCCGCCGGATGTGCCGTTCCTGGACGCGATCGCCGCCGAATGGCTGGCGGGCGCCGGGGATGACGCGCTCGCGGTATCGCGCGGGCTGATCCTGTTGCCGACCCGGCGCGCGGCGCGGGCGCTGGCGGAGGCGTTCCTGCGCGTCTCCGGCGGGCAGGCGCTGCTGCTGCCGCGCATCACCGCGCTGGGTGCGCTGGACGAGGCGCCGCTGGCGCTGTCCGGCGCGCTCGATCTGCCGCCCGCGGTGGAGCCGGCGCGGCGGCTGGCGGCGCTGGCGACGATGATCCTGGCGATGGGCGGGGCGTATGGCGCACCGCGCGGCGCCGACCGCGCCTGGGTGCTGGCCGGGGAACTCGCGTCGCTGATGGACGAGGCGGAGCGGGCGGAGATCGACCTCGCCGCGCGGCTGCCGGAGGCGGTGGCGCCGGAACTCGCCGCGCATTGGGCGGTGACGCTCGATTTCCTGCGTCTGGTGACGGCGCATTGGCCGGCCTGGCTGGACGCCCAGGGGCTGATGAACCCGGCGGCGCGGGAGGTGGCGCTGCTCGACGCCCAGGCGGCGGCGTGGGAGCGGTCGCCGCCGGCGGAGCGGGTGCTGATTGCCGGCACCACGGGCGGGATTCCGGCGGTGGCGCGGCTGGCGCGGGTGGTGGCGCGGCTGCCGATGGGGGCGGTGCTGCTGCCGGGCCTCGATCTCGATCTGCCGGAGCCGGCGTGGGAGGCGTTGGAGGCGCAGCATCCGCAGGCCGGGTTGCGCGTTCTGCTGGACCGGCTGGGGGCGACGCGCGGGGATGTGCGGCCGTGGCCGCTAAGGGAGATGGAAGCGGGCGTGCCGGCGGGCCGGGTGGCGCTGCTGCGCCGCGCGCTGCTGCCGGGGGCGGCGCTGGGGGACTGGCAGCGTCCGGATACGGAGGCCGGCGCCGAGGGATTGTCGCTGCTGACCCCGGCGGACCAGCAGGAGGAAGCGGCGGCGATCGCGCTCGTGCTGCGCGGGGCGCTGGAAACGCCGGGCGCGCGGGCGGCGCTGGTCACGCCCGATCGCGGGCTGGCCGGGCGGGTGGCCGCCGAGTTGCTGCGCTATGGCGTGATCGCCGACGACAGCGCCGGGGAGCGGCTCGCCGAGACCCCGCCGGCGGTGTTCCTGCGCCTGCTGGCGGCGGCGGTGGAGCAGGGCCTGGCGCCGGTGGCGCTGCTCGGGCTGCTCAAACACCCGCTGGCCGCGGCGGGGCTGACCCCGGCGGCCTGTCGCGCCGGGGCGCGCGGGCTCGAACTGGCCGGGCTGCGCGGGCCGCGCCCGCTGCCGGGCCTGAGCGGGCTGCGCCAGGCGGTGGAGGGCGCGGCCGAAGCGGTGCGCGGCGAGGCGATCGCATTCCTGGCGCGGGTCGAGGCGGCGCTGGCGCCGGCGCTGCGCATCGCCGCCTCCGTGGTGGTCGCGCCGGCCGAGGCGCTGGGCGCGCTGATTGCGGCAGCCGAGGCGCTCGCGGCCAGCGACACGACCAGCGGGGCAGAGCGGCTCTGGGCCGGGGAGGAAGGCGCGGCGCTGGCCGAACACCTGGCCGCGCTGCTGCCCGCGCTGGAGATGCTGCCGGAGCAGCGGCGCGAGGTGCTGCCCGGCCTGCTCGACGCGGTGCTGGAGGGCGTGGCGGTGCGCAGCCGCCGCGCGGTGCGCGGGCGCGCGGGGGCCGAGCACCCGCGCGTGTTCATCTGGGGCCTGCTGGAAGCCCGGCTGCAACGGGCGGAGGTGATGGTGCTCGGCGGGCTGGCCGAGGGCGTCTGGCCGCCGGCGGTGGATCCCGGCCCGTGGCTGTCGCGGCCGATGCGCCTGCGCGTCGGGCTGGCGGCGCCGGAGGAGGCGGTGGGCCAGGCGGCGCATGATTTCGTCGCCGCCGCCTGCGCCGCGCCGGAGGTGGTGCTGTCCTGCCCGCGTCGGCGCGATGGCGCGCCCGCGGTGCCGGCGCGCTGGCTGACCCGGCTTGCGGTGTTCCTCGCCGGGCGGGGGGAGGCCCTGCCCGTGCATCCGGCAGCGGCGTGGGTGGGGCTGCTCGATCAGCCGGCGGACGGGCCGCGCGCGGTTTCCCCGCCCCGCCCCTGCCCGCCGGTCGCGCGCCGGCCGTCGCGGCTCAGCGTGACGGAGATCGAGACCTGGCTGCGCGATCCCTATGCGATCTACGCGAAGCACATCCTGCACCTGACCCCGCTCGATCCGCTGGAGCAGGAGACCGACGCGGCCGACTACGGCACGCTGGTGCACAAGGGGCTGCACCTGTTCCTGCACGACGCCGGCCCGCGCTGGCCGGCGGATGCCGCGGCGCGACTGCGCGCCAACCTGATGCGGGCGTTGCAGGAGGCGCGGCTGCGCCCAGCGCTGGCGAACTGGTGGGCGCCGCGGCTGGAACGGATTGCCGACTGGGTGGCGGCGGTCGAGCGCGACCGGCGCGCGGTGCAGCCGCTGGCTGCCGTGTGGTCGGAGGTGCCGGGCAGGTGGGAGATCGCGCGCCCCGGCCGGCGGTTCCTGCTGACCGGCCGGGCGGACCGGATCGAGTTGCGGGGGGATGGGCGGCTCGCGATCCTGGACTACAAGACCGGCCGGCCGCCCGGCCAGGGGGATGTGGACGCCGGGCTGGCGCCGCAACTGCCGCTGGAGGCGGCGATGGCGGCGGCGGGCGCATTCGGGCCGGAACGGCGCGGCGAGGCGGCTGAGCTCGCCTATTGGCACCTGAGCGGCGGGTTCGAGGCGGGCAGGCTGGTCGCGCTGTTCGACGGCGACCCGGCGCGGATCGGGCCGGCGGTGGCGGAGGCAGAGGCCGCGCTGACGGCGCTGATCGCTGCGTTCGACGATCCGGGGCGGGCCTATCTGTCGCAGCCGCATCCCGGGCGGGCGCCGCGGTTTCCGGCATACGCGCAACTGGCGCGGGTGGCGGAGTGGGCGGCGGCGGGGGAGGAGGGGTAAGGGGCGGGGGAGCAGCCGAGTGGGCGATTACCATCGCTGTTTTGTGCAGAGATCATAGTTGCCCACCCGGCTGCCGCCTCTGGCGTTACGCTCCGGCCTCGGCCCCCTACTCCGCCGCCTCCGCATACGCCTCGATCGGCGCGCAGGTGCACACCAGGTTCCGGTCCCCATACACATTGTCCACCCGCGCCACCGGCGGCCAGTATTTCGCCTCCGCCACATAGGCCAGCGGAAACGCCGCCTGCTCGCGCGAATAGCCGTGCCGCCACTCCGACCCCATCACCGCCGCAGCGGTGTGCGGGGCGTTCTTCAGCGGATTGTCCGTCCGATCCAGCCGCCCGGCGGCGATCGCGGCGATCTCGGCACGGATCGCGATCATCGCGTCGCAGAACCGGTCGAGTTCGGCCTTCGGCTCGCTCTCGGTGGGTTCGATCATCAGCGTGCCCGCGACCGGGAACGACATCGTCGGCGCGTGGAAGCCGTAGTCGGCCAGCCGCTTGGCGATGTCCTCCACGCCGATCCCGGCCTCGGCCTGGAAGCCGCGGCAATCGACGATGCATTCATGCGCCACCATGCCGCCCGGGCCGGTGTACAGCACCGGATACGACCCGCGCAGCCGCGTCGCGATGTAGTTGGCGTTCAGGATCGCCACCTCGGTGGCGCGCGTCAGCCCCGCCGCGCCCATCATCCGGATATACGCATACGAGATCGGCAGGATCAGCGCCGAGCCGAACGGCGCCGCCGCCACCGGCCCGATGCCGCTCGCCGGTCCCGCGTCCGCGCGCAGCGGATGGTTGGGCAGGAACGGCGCCAGATGCGCCGCCACGCCGATCGGCCCCACGCCGGGCCCGCCGCCGCCATGGGGGATGCAGAACGTCTTGTGCAGGTTCAGGTGGCACACGTCCGCACCCACCGCGGCCGGGCTGGTCAGCCCTACCTGCGCGTTCATGTTCGCCCCGTCCATGTACACCTGCCCGCCGGCCTCGTGCACCACGGCGCAGATCGCGCGGATCTCCGCCTCGAACACGCCGTGGGTGGAAGGATACGTCACCATCAGCGCCGCCAACCGGGGCGCATGCGCCGCCGCCTTGGCGCGAAGGTCCGCCAGATCCACGTTGCCGTCGCGGTCGCAGGCCACCACCACCACGCGCAGCCCGGCCATCGCCGCGGACGCCGGGTTGGTGCCGTGCGCGCTGGCCGGGATCAGGCACACGTCGCGTGCCCCCTCCCCGCGCGAGGCGTGATAGGCGCGGATCGCCAGCAGGCCGGAATATTCCCCCTGCGATCCCGCATTCGGCTGCAACGACACCGCCGCGAAGCCGGTGATTTCGCGCAGCCAGCCGGCCAGCCGCTCGATCAATGCGACGAAGCCGCGGGTCTGTTCGGCCGGCGCGAACGGGTGCAGCGAAGCGAATTCCGGCCAGGTGATCGGCAGCATCTCGGCCGCCGCGTTCAGCTTCATCGTGCAGGAGCCGAGCGGGATCATGCTGCGGTCCAGCGCGATGTCGCGCTCCGCCAGCCGCTTGAGATAGCGCAGCATCGCGTGCTCGGCGCGGTGCGCGTGGAACACCGGCGCATCGAGGAAAGTGGTGCCGCGCAACAGTCCCGCCGGCACCCCCGGCACGGCAGCGGCGAGCGGCGCGCCCAGCACCGCGGCCAGGCGATCGAGCTCGGCGCCCGTGACGGTTTCATCCAGCGCGATGCCGACGCCGGTGGCATCGATCCGGCGCAGGTTGAACCCCGCTTCCAGCGCGCGCGCGATCAGCGCGTCCGCGTCCGGCACTTCCAGCGCGATGGTGTCGAAGAACGCATCGTGGCGCAGGCCCAATCCCGCGCGCCGCGCCGCGTCCGCCAGCAGCGCCGCCGACAGATTGGCCCGCCGGGCGATCCGCCGCAGCCCGTCGGGGCCGTGCCAAACGGCGTAGAACCCCGCCATCACCGCCAGCAGCACCTGCGCGGTGCAGATGTTCGACGTCGCCTTCTCGCGCCTTATATGCTGCTCGCGTGTCTGCAACGCGAGCCGCAGCGCCGGCGCCCCGGCGGCATCGACGGAAACGCCCACCAGCCGCCCCGGCATGTGCCGCTTGAACGCATCGCGGGTAGCGAAATACCCGGCATGCGGCCCGCCGAAGCCCATCGGCACGCCGAAGCGCTGCGCGGATCCCACCACCACATCCGCCCCCATCTCCCCGGGCGGGGTCAGCAGGGCGAGCGCGAGCGGATCGGCGCTGACGATCGCCAGCGCGCCGGCCTCGTGCGCCGCCGCGATCTCCTCCGACAGGTCGCGGATCGCGCCGGTGGTACCGGGATATTGCAGCACCAGGGCGAAGGGATTGGCCGCGCCGATGGCGGAAAGATCGCCCGGCGCCACGCTCACCAGCCGCCAGCCGAGCGGGCGGGCGCGGGTTTCCAGCACCGCGCGCACCTGCGGATGCAGATCGGCGGCCACCGCCACCACGTCCGATTTCGTCTTGCCGACGCCATGCGCCATCGCCACCGCTTCCGCCGCCGCGGTCGCCTCATCGAGCAGGGAGGCGTTGGCGATCTCCATCCCCGTCAGGTCGCAGATCATGGTCTGGAACGTCAGCAGCGCTTCCAGCCGGCCCTGGGAGATTTCCGGCTGATAGGGCGTGTAGGCGGTGTACCAGGCCGGGCTTTCCAGCACGTTGCGCTGGATCACCGGCGGCGTGACGGTGCCGTGGTAGCCCATCCCGATCAGCGAGCGCATCGGCACGTTGCGCGCGGCCAGCGCGCGCAGTTCCGCCAGCACCCCCGCCTCATCGACCGGCGGCGGCAGATCGAGCGGGCGGTTGGTGCGGATCGCCGGCGGCACCGCGCGGGCGGCAAGGTCGGACAGCGACGCCGCGCCCAGCACGTGCAGCATCGCCGCGATCCCGCCCTCGGAGGGGCCGATGTGGCGGGCGAGGAACCCGCCCTCGGCCTCCAGCGCGGCGAGTTCCGCCAGCGCGTCCATCACGCCTGCTCCCCGGCCAGCAGCTCGGCATAGGCCGCGGCGTCGAGCAGCGCGTCGAACGCGGCGGTGTCTTCCAGTTCCAGGCGGAACAGCCAGCCCTCGCCCTCGGGATCGCCGTTCACCAGCGCGGGATCGTCCACCACCGCCTGGTTCGCCTCCACCACCTTGCCGGCGAGCGGGGCATAGACGTCGGAGGCCGCCTTGACGCTTTCGACCACCGCGGCCGCCTCGCCGGCCTCCACCTCCCGGTCCAGCTCCGGCAGCTCGACGAACACCAGATCGCCCAGCGCCTGCTGCGCGTGGTCGGTGATGCCGATGGTGGCGATGTCGCCGTCCAGGCGCACCCATTCGTGTTCGCTGGTGTAGCGGGTCTCGGCGGTCGGTTTGTCGGACATGGCGGCGGTTCCAGGGAAGGAGTGCGTGGGGAGCGGCGGCTGTTGGGGTCAGGCGCGGTAGCGGTGCGGCACGAAGGGCAGCGTCACGATGGCGGCGGGCAGCGCCTTGCCGCGCACGGTCAGCGTCAGGCGGGTGCCGGCGGCGGCGAACGGGGTCTGCACGTAGCCCATGGCGATCGGGGCGTTCAGCGTGGGCGAGAACCCGCCCGAGGTGATGGTGCCGGCCGCGCGGCCGTCCTCGGCCAGGATCGCGGTGCCGTCGCGCGCCGGCGCCCGCCCGTCCGGGCGCAGACCCACGCGCAGCCGCGCGCAGCCGCCGGCGAGTTGCGCGCCGATCGCCGCGCCGCCGGGGAAATCGAGCGCCGCGCGCCGGCGCTTGCCGAGCACCCAGACCAGCCCGGCTTCGACCGGCGTCGTGGTCTCGTCGATGTCGTGCCCATAGAGGCAAAGCCC
>JAJZVS010000182.1 GCA_021845555.1 Pseudomonadota bacterium | reverse complement strand
TGGTGCTCGCCGGCGCGGGCACCGGCAAGACCCGCGTGCTCACCACCCGCTTCGCCCATCTGCTGCTGACCGGCCGCGCCGCGCCGGGCCAGGTGCTGGCGGTGACCTTCACCAACAAGGCCGCGCGCGAGATGCGCGAGCGCGTGGCCACGATCCTCGGCCGGCCGGTGGAGGGGCTGTGGCTCGGCACCTTCCACGCCCTGTGCGCGCGCATGCTGCGCCGCCACGCCCCGCTGGTCGGGCTGGAGACCAACTTCTCCATCCTCGACACCGACGACCAGCTTCGCCTGCTGAAACAGGTGATGGAGGCGGCGCGGATCGACACCAAGCGCTGGCCGCCGCCGGGGCTGCTCGGCGTGATCCAGCGCTGGAAGGACCGCGGCCTGCCGCCCGCCCGCGTGACGCCGGCCGAGGACAGCGAGTTCGCCGGCGGGCGCGCGCGCGAGATCTACGCCGCCTACCAGGACCGGCTGAAGGCGCTGAACGCCGCCGATTTCGGCGACCTGCTGTTGCACATGACCGAGATCCTGCGCACCCATCCGGAGGTGCTGGCGCAGTACCACCGGATGTTCCGTTACATCCTGGTGGACGAGTACCAGGACACCAACGTGGTGCAGTATCTGTGGCTGCGGCTGCTCGCGCAGGCGCACCGCAATATCTGTTGCGTCGGCGACGACGACCAGTCGATCTATTCCTGGCGCGGCGCGGAGGTGGAGAACATCCTGCGCTTCGAGAAGGATTTCCCGGGCGCGAAGATCGTCCGGCTGGAAGCGAACTACCGCTCCACCGCGCCGATCCTTGCCGCCGCCGCCGGGCTGATCGCGCATAACGAAGGCCGTCTCGGCAAGACGTTGCGCCCCGGACGGACGGACGCGGACGGGGAGAAGGTCACCGTCGTCAGCCTGTGGGATTCCGACGAAGAAGCCCGCATGGTGGGCGAGCGGATCGAGACGCTGCGCCGCGACGGCCACAAGCTTTCCGAAATGGCCGTGCTGGTGCGCGCCGGCTTCCAGACCCGTGCGTTCGAGGAACGGCTGATCACGCTCGGCATCCCCTATCGCGTGGTCGGCGGCCTGCGCTTCTATGAGCGCCAGGAGATCCGCGACGCGGTGGCCTATCTGCGCGTGACGGTGCAGCGGGCGGACGATCTGGCGTTCGAACGCATCGTCAACGTGCCGCGCCGCGGCGTGGGGGAAACCGCGCTGCGCGCGTTGCACGAGACCGCCCGCGCGCATGCGATCCCGCTCGCCGCCGCCGCGGCGCGGCTGGTGGACGAAGGCGGGGTAAAGGGCAAGGTGAAGGAGAGCCTGGCGGGGCTGCTGCGCGACTTCGATCGCTGGCGCGCGGCGCTGGACACCGAAGGGCACGTGCAGGTTGCGCAGATGGTGCTGGACGAAAGCGGCTATACGGACATGTGGCAGAAGGACAAATCGCCCGAAGCCCCCGGCCGGCTCGAGAATCTGAAGGAGTTCGTGCGCGCGCTGGCCGATTTCGAAACCCTGGGCGGCTTCCTCGATCACGTCTCGCTGGTGATGGAGAACGAGGAGACCAACGAGGCCGACCGCGTCAGCCTGATGACCCTGCACGGCGCCAAGGGGCTGGAGTTCGACACCGTGTTCCTGCCCGGGTGGGAGGAAGGCGTGTTCCCCAACCAGCGCTCGCTCGACGAAAGCGGCGCCAAGGGGCTGGAGGAGGAACGCCGGCTCGCCTATGTCGGCATCACCCGGGCGCGGCAGCGCGCGATCATCAGCCACACCGCGAACCGGCGCATCTACGCGAATTGGCAGAGCAACATCCCGAGCCGTTTCATCGAGGAACTGCCGGAAGAGGAAATCGAACGCGCCGGCTCCGCCGCGCTGGCACGGGCGGAACGGATCGCCGCCCCCCCGGTGTTCGCCGGCGCCTTCCCCCTGGTGGCGCGCCCCCCGCTGGCACGACAACCGGCGGCGAAGGAAAGCTGGGAGCAGCCCGGGCGGCCGGCGCGCAGCGCGGCGATCCCGGTGGGCAGCCGCGTGTTCCACGAGAAGTTTGGTTACGGCACCGTCACCGGCGCCGACGACGACAAGCTGGACGTCGCGTTCGACAAGACGGGCGCGAAACGGGTGCTCGATCGGTTCGTGCAACTGGCCTGAGGGGGCAACCGCCATGACCTATTCCATTCTGGTGCGCGATCCGGCGACCGGCGCCCTCGGCGCCGCCGTCGCCTCGCGCTTCTTCGCCGTCGGCGCGCTGACCTTGGGGATCGAGGGCGGGGTGGCCGCGCTGTCCACCCAGGCGCTGGTGAACCCGATGTATGCGGTCCACGCCCTGCCGCGGCTGCGCGCCGGCGAGGACCCGCGGACGGTGCTGGACGCGCTGGTCGCGGCGGATGCCGGCGCGGCGCACCGGCAGTTCCATATCCTGGATGCCGCGGGAAGGATCGCGCAGCACACCGGCACCGCCTGCGTCGCCTGGGCCGGGCACCTGCGCGGGACGGACATCTCGGTGGCCGGCAACATGCTGGCGGGGCCCGAGGTCGTTCGCCGCACCCTGGAAGGCTTCGCGAGCGCCTCGGGCTCCCTGGCCGAGCGGCTGCTCGCGGCACTGGAAGCCGGCGAGGGCGCGGGCGGCGACCGGCGCGGCAAGCAATCGGCGGCGCTGAAGATCTGCACGCGCGACCCGTTCCCCGATCTCGATCTGCGCGCCGACGACCATCCGGACCCGCTGGCGGAACTGCGGCGGCTCTATCGGATCAGCCTGGAACGCTTCGCCGTGTTCCGCCGCTTCCTGCCGGGCACGGACAGCCCATGCGGCGTGTTCGACCGCACGGTGATCGAGGCGGCGATGGCGCGGGAGGCGCGTCCGCCGGGGGCGTAGCTTCCATCTCCCGAGCAGGTGATTGATCTTCCGGCGCCGACGCGGAATGCTGGCGCCATGCCCTCCCCCGCTCTGATCCCCTCCGGCAAGGCCCGAGTCGCCGGTGTTGCCGGCTGGCCGGTCGCACATTCGCGCTCCCCGCGCATCCACGGCTTCTGGCTGCGGCGCTACGGCATCGACGGCGCCTATGTGCCGCTGGCGATCCGCCCGGAGCAGTTCGACCTCGCGGTCCGCGGCCTCGCCGCCGCCGGGTTCTCCGGCATCAACGTCACCGTGCCGCACAAGCGCGCCGCCTTCGAACTCTGCGACGTGCTCAGCCCGGCGGCGCGCCGGGCCGGCGCGGCCAATACGCTGGTGTTCCAGGAAGGAAAGATCAGCGGCGACAACACCGACGGCTGGGGCTTCCTGGCCAGCCTGCGCGAGCGGGGGATCGATCCCGCCGCCGGGCCGGCGCTGCTGCTCGGTGCCGGCGGTTCCTCGCGCGCCATCGCGGCGTCCTTGCAAGAATGCGGGGTGACGGTGACGCTCGCCAACCGCACGCGCGAACGCGCCGAAGCGATGGCGAGCGACCTGCCCGGGCTGCGCGTGATCGACTGGGAGCAGCGCGCCGCGGCGCTCGGCGATCAGGCGCTGCTGGTCAACACCACCACGCTCGGGATGGCGGGCCAGCCGGCGCTGGCGATCGATCTGGGTCGCGCCGGCCCCCGGATGGCGGTGGCGGACATCGTCTATGTGCCGCTGGAAACGCCGCTGCTGGCGCAGGCGCGGGCGCGCGGCCTGACCACCGTGGACGGCCTCGGCCTGCTGCTGCACCAGGCCCGCCCCGGCTTCGCCGCCTGGTTCGGCGTAGAGCCGGAGGTGGACGCGGCGCTGCGCGACTTCGTGCTGGCCGATCTGCTGCCCGCATGATCGTCATCGGCCTCACCGGCGGGATCGGCATGGGAAAATCGACCGCGGCGGCGGTGTTCCGCCGCGCGCATGTCCCGGTGTTCGACGCCGACGCCGCGGTGCACCGGTTGCAGGCACGCGGCGGCGCGGCGGTGCGCGCGATCGCCACCGCCTTCCCCGGTTGCGTGCGCGATGGCGCGGTGGACCGTGTCCTGCTGCGCCGCGCGGTGTTCGGCCAGCCCGAGGCGCTGCGCCGGCTGGAGGCGATCCTGCACCCGATGGTCCGCCGCGCCGAGATCGATTTCCTCGCCCGCGCCCGCCGCGCCGGACAGCGGATCGCGGTGCTCGACATCCCGCTGCTGTTCGAGACCGGCGGGGAGCGGCTCGCCGACCTGGTGGTGGTGGTCTCCGCCCCGGCGGCGCTCCAGCGTCATCGGGTGGCGCTGCGCCGGGGCATGTCGGCCCCGCAGGCGACGGAACTGATCGCGCGGCAGATGCCGGACCGGGAGAAGCGCCGCCGGGCCGACGTGGTGATCGCCACCGGCCTGTCACGCCGGCACGCGCAGCGCGCGCTGGTGCGGCTGATCGCGGGATTGCGCGCATGAGCCGCAGCGTCCTGTTCGACACCGAGACCACCGGCCTCGATCCGCTGCTCGGCGACCGGGTGATCGAGATTGCCGCGCTGGAGTTGGAGAACGAATTGCCGACCGGGCGGCAGTTCCACGTCCTGCTGGACCCCGAGCGGGACATTCCCGAGGAAGCCAGCCGGATCCATGGCCTGACCTCGGCCGATGTCGCCGGCAAGCCGCGCTTTGCGGCGGTCGCCGCCGCGCTGCTCGCCTTCCTGGATGAGGACCCGCTGATCGCGCACAACGCGCCGTTCGATTTCGGCTTCCTGAACGCGGAGTTCGCGCGCATCGGGATGCCCTCGCTCGATCCGGCGCGGATGATCGATACGCTGGCGCTGGCCAAGGCGCGGTTTCCCGGCATGCCGAACAGCCTGGATGCGCTCTGCCGGCGGTTCTCGATCGATCTGTCGGCGCGCACCCGCCACAACGCGCTGCTCGATTGCCGCCTGCTCGCCGAGGTCTATGTCGAACTCTCGGGCGGGCGGCAGCGCGGGCTGGAACTGGCCGCCGAGAGCGCGACGCCGCTGGTGGCCTATACCCACGACGGGGCGCGCGTGCCGCGCCCGATCGTTCCCGGCGCGGCGGAACTTGCCGCCCACGCGGCATTCGTCGCCCGGCTCAAGGACCCGCTCTGGCCGGCTGGCCCGGCGGGCTGACAGCAGGCAGTCCGGTCAGGCCGCCAGCAGGCCGAGGCAGCCGCCGCCGCGCCCGGCGCGGCAGAGGAAATCGGCGAGCGCGCCGATGCCGGGCAGGTTGGCGTGCAACTCGACCGCCGAGAGCGCCCAGAGCTCGCGCACCGCGTCCGCCGCGCCGGCCAGGGCGGGATCGGGTCCGGTCAGCAGCAGGATCGGCAGGGCGGTATCGTGCTCGGCGATCCGCATCATCACATGGCACCCGTCCTGCGCGCCGCCGTCGAGTTCGGCGAGCACGGCCATCGGATTGCGTTCCCGCAACAAGCGCGGCAGATCGTCGGGCCGGCGCACCCGCTCCACCGCGACCCGCAGGAAAGCGCACAGCTCGCCGAGCGCGGTGGCGAGGCGCGGCGTGTCCTCCACGACCAGCAGCGTAGGCCGCCGGTAAGCGGAGGCCACGAGGCTGGCGGCGTGCGGGCCGGGGAGAAGATCGAGCGGGTCGGCGAGGAGGCTCATGGGACGATGTGCTCCAGGCTGGGGAGACCACCATGCAAGAGCGGTCTCCCAGGACGGGTTATCCTGGCGACAATCTGCGGGATGGCGGCCTCCCGCGGAAGACCTCCGTATCGTCAATAATCGCATTCGGATCGTCAAATACCGTTAATAACGGCGTCGGGACCATATCGAGCCGGATCGGCGACCGCCGGCTTCTGGGTCGCGCAGCGAAACGGGGCGCCATCGTGACCATGCGGATGGTCCCGATCGCGCCCCTATCGGATCAAAGCATCACGCAGGCTCCGGCGCCGCGCCCCGCGAAGGCGCCAGGGGATAGGGTCCCCTGGCCGCGCGTCCGCCGGTCTTTTCAGTTCCCGCTCGCCGCCCAGGCGTGTTCGTGCACCAGTCCGTCGTCATAGGATTCGGCGGGGGCGGACGGCGCGTCGTCGTGGAACTGCGCCGCTTCGGTGCTACCGGACAGCGCGGTGGTGGAGGATTTGCCGCCGGAGATCGCCATCGCCACCGCATCGAAATACCCCACGCCGACTTCGCGCTGGTGGCGCGTCGCGGTGTAGCCTTCGGCCTCGGCGGCGAACTCCGCCTGTTGCAGTTCCGAATAGGCCGCCATGCCGCGGTCGGCATAGCCGCGCGCCAGGTTGAACATCGACAGGTTCAGGCTGTGGAACCCGGCGAGCGTGACGAACTGGAACTTGTAGCCCATCGCCCCGATCTCGCGCTGGAAGCTCGCGATCTTCTCGGCCGGCAGCTTCTTCTGCCAGTTGAAGCTGGGCGAGCAGTTGTAGGCGA
Source organism: Pseudomonadota bacterium (assembly GCA_021845555.1). Lineage (GTDB taxonomy): Bacteria > Pseudomonadota > Alphaproteobacteria > Acetobacterales > Acetobacteraceae > JAJZVS01. The sequence continues at coordinate 1,268 of JAJZVS010000182.1, read as the reverse complement.
GCATCTTGCCGGGGAAGTCGCGGTGGATCGCCTCGGCGAAGCGGCGCGCGTCCTCCAGGTTGGGATCGGAGGTTTCCCACCACAGCAGGTCGGCATAGGGCGCGTAGGCCAGGCTGCGGGCGATCGCGTAATCGACGCCCATGCCCGGACGGATGCGGAAGAAGCCCTCGGCGGTGCGCTCGCGCGAGATGAACGGCCGGTCGCGCTCATCGACGTCGCTGGTCAGCAGCTGTGCCGATTGCGCATCGGTGCGGCACAGCAGCAACGTCGGCACGCCTTCCACGTCGGTGGCGAGGCGCGCGGCGTTCAGGGTGCGGATATGCGTCGCGATCGGCACCAGTACCTTGCCGCCCAGATGGCCGCATTTCTTCTCCGACGCGAGCTGGTCCTCGAAATGCACGCCGGCCGCGCCGGCCTCGATCATCGCGCGCATCAGTTCGTAGGCGTTCAGCGGGCCGCCGAAGCCGGCTTCGGCGTCGGCGACGATCGGCGCCATCCAGTAGGTGTCGTCCCCGCCCTCGCTGGTGCCGATCTGATCGGCCCGGCGCAGCGCGGCGTTGATGCGCTTGACCACGTTCGGCACCGAATCCACCGGATAGAGCGACTGGTCGGGATACATCTGCCCGGCGGTGTTGGCGTCGGCGGCCACCTGCCAGCCGGACAGGTAGATCGCCTTCAGCCCGGCCTTCACCTGCTGCACCGCCTGGTTGCCGGTGAGCGCGCCGAGGGTCGGCACGAAGGGCTCGGAGCGGAGCAGGTGCCAGAGCCGGGCGGCGCCGCGCTCGGCCATCGTGTGGCGGACGCGGAAGGAACCGGCGAGCCGGGCCACGTCCTCGGGTGTGTAGTCGCGGCGGATGCCGTCGAACCGGCCGGGTTCGCCGGAGGGGGCGGCGAAACCATCGGGGGAACGGGTCGGGGTGGGGGTGGGGTGCATCTTCGGGTCTCCTTCGCCTGGGCTTTCGATGGGTCAAGAATTCACATTGCGCGTGCGAAGGGCAACCAAAGTCTGCTAGGATGCCGTGGAATGGCGTGGTTGGCTTCACCGACCCGCCGCCCGATTTGTAAAGGTTGTCAAAATTGTCCCGCCCCCTGATCGGCCGCACGGTCCGCCGGCTCCGCGGCGACGCCGGCCTCACCCAGCAGGCGCTCGCCGCGCGGCTCGGTATTTCCGCGAGCTATCTCAACCTGATCGAGCACGAGCAGCGCGCCGTCACCGCCAGCCTGCTGATCAAGCTGGCCGAGACGCTGCGGGTCGATCTCGCCACCCT
>JAJZVS010000181.1 GCA_021845555.1 Pseudomonadota bacterium | reverse complement strand
TGGGCTGGCTCGGTCCCGGCCTGACGCAGACCTTCGAGACGCCGGACCTGCTGGCCGCCGCCGGCGTGCGCTACATCGGCGACTGGGTGTACGACGACGAACCCACCGTGATCCGCACCGCGCACGGGCCGCTCGCCACCCTGCCCTACTCGGTCGAGCTCAACGACATCCCGATGATGATCGTGCAGCACCACGAGGGACGCTACCTGTTCGACCGCACCAAGGCGCAGTTCGACCGGCTGTACGCCGAAGGGGCGGAGCGGGCCAAGATCGTCTCGCTGGCGATCCACCCCTACATTTCCGGCCAGCCGCACCGGATCGCGCAGCTGGAAGCGATCTACGACTACCTGCACCGGTTCGAGGGCGTGGCGTTCTGGACCGGCGAGCAGATCCTCGACTGGTTCGCCGGCACCGACGCCGGCGCGGCGCTGGGACGGCGCTAGCGGCTCAGAACAAAGCCCGCGCGCGCCGCACCATCAGGGTCAGGAACCCGGCCGGTCGCGCCGCCGCGAGCGCGACCACCGGACTGCGGGCGACCGGCTTGCCCTCGGCGCTGACCGTCACCTGCCCCACCACCGCGCCGCGGGCGATGCCGCCCTTGGCCGGCGGGGCAAGCGTAACGTCGGTCGCCAGCGTCCCGACCGCCGCCACCGGCAAGGTCACGGTCGTGTTGCGCGCGGCTCCCACCGGGACCACGGTGGGCACGGTGCGCGGATCGGCCAGCGTCCCCAGCGTCCGTCCGACGGCAATCACCTGCTTGTCGGTGTAGAAGCGGAAGCCATAGTCCAGCAGCGCCTCGATCGCCTTTGTGCTGGCCGCCCAGCTTGGCCCGCCGAGCACGACCGCGATCAGCCGCCGCCCGCCGCGCTGCGCAGTGGCGTCGATGCAATGCCCAGCCTCCTTGGTGCGGCCGGTTTTCAAGCCGTCGACCGTGGGGTCGCGGAACAGCACCGGGTTCCAGCTGCGCTGGCGGATGTTGTCGAAACGGTAGTGCTTGTGCACGGTGATGCGCAGGATCTGCGGATCGGCGGCCAGCACCGCGCGCGACAGCACCGCCACATCGCGCGCGGTGGTGTACATGGCGGGGTCCGGCAGGCCGGTCGGATCGGCATAGTGCGTGCCGGAAAGCCCGAGCTTCTGTGCCGCCGCATTCATCATCTGCACGAAGGACCCTTGCGTGCCCGCCACCGCCTGCGCGAGCGCCACCGTCGCGTCGTTGCCGGAGTCGATCAGCAGCCCGTGCAGCAGCTGATCGACGGTGACCTGCTGGCCCGGCGAAATGAACATCCGCGAACCGCCGGTGCGCCAGGCCGTCACGCTGACCGGCACCGCCTGGTCCAGCTTCAGCGAGCCGTGCGCGATCGCCTGGTAGGTCAGGTAGGCTGCCATCAGCTTGGCGAGACTGGCCGGCGCCCACCGCAGCGTAGCGGCCTTCTCGGCCAGGATCGCACCGGTGCGCGCGTCCATCAGCACATAGGCCGCCTCGTCCGACAGCGCCGGCGGGGGCGGCATGCCAGGAAGCGCCAGCGGAGCGGTCGCGGGCGGCCCCGGGGGGAGCCCGGCGGGCGGGGGAGCGGGGAGCGTTGGCGGCGCGGGCGATACCGCGGCCAGAGCCGGGCCGCAGGACACCGCGAGGGCGAGCAGCAGCGGGCGGAGCGGGCGAAAGCGCGGCTTGGGCATCGGCTTGGGACTCCGAACAGGAACGGCGGGCGGGATATTATACCCTTGAGCGCACGCGGGGTGCCATCGGCGGGCGGCGGCGGCGGGGCACCGCTGGCAGGATTCGTGCATGATCCCAGCTCAGTTGCCACAGAGACAGGAGATCGCGATGACCCGCGCCGAGCTCACCGAAAAGATCCTCGACATCAAGCGCGCCAATGACTGGAGCTGGCAGCACATCCAGGCGGCGATCGGCGGTGTCTCGCCGATCCTGATCACCGCCGCCCTGCTGGGCCAGATGCGCCTGCCGAAGCTGCCGGCCCGACGCGCCGCCGAACTGTTCGGTCTGTCGCCGGTCGAGGAGCGCCTGCTGACCGAGGCGCCCTATCGCGGCTCGCTCCCCGCCCTGCCACCCACCGACCCGCTGATCTACCGCTTCTACGAACTGCTGATGGTGTACGGCACCACCTGGAAGGAGCTGATCCAGGAGGAGTTCGGCGACGGCATCATGTCGGCGATCGATTTCGACATGACGCTGGAGCGCCAGCCCGACAACAAGGGCGACCGGGTGAAGCTCACCCTGTCCGGCAAGTTCCTGCCCTACAAATATTTCGGCGCCGAGGACGGGGTGCCGGAAAACGGCATGCGCGAGGACTGAGCGCCGATGGCAAGCGACACACCCGAGATCGACAACCCCGAGGCACTTGCCGAGGTAACCGAAGCCTTCGCCCGCTACGAGGCGGCGCTGATGGCCAATGATGTCGCGGCGCTGACCGCGCTGTTTCACGACGACCCGCGCACGCTGCGCTACGGCATCGCCGAGAACCTGTACGGCAGCGCCGAGATCGCCGGCTTCCGCCAGGCGCGCGGCCCGGCAGGCCTGGCGCGGTCCCTCTCGCGCACCCTGATCACCACCTACGGACGGGAGTTCGCTGTCGCATCCACGCTGTTCACGCGCGATACGCTGCCGGGCAAGATCGGGCGGCAGATGCAAAGCTGGGTGCGCTTCCCCTCGGGCTGGCGCATCGTTGCCGCGCATGTCAGCGTGATCGACGCGCCGTGAAGGACCCAACCGGTTCGGTCAGATCCGCTCGCTCAGCGCGATCGCCGCCCGGCAGCCGGCCTTGATCGCCGCCGACAGCAGCCGATAGCCCGGCGCCTGCTCGGCGCCGTGGGCGAGGCCGATGTCGCGATGCTCCTGCTCCTCGGCGCGGAACTCTGCCAAGGTGGCCCGCAGCGGCGCCTCATCGCCGGCCAGCGCGGCGATCTGCGCGCCGTAATGGGCGTCGATCGCTTCCTCCACCGCCACGGTGCAGGCCATCGCCGCGCGTTCCCCCAGCGCCGCGGTCGCCGCGCCGAGCGCGAAGCCGGCCAGGTGCCACAGCGGCAACAGCGCGGTGGGACGCACCCGCCGCGCCGCGATCAGCCGGTCGAAGGTCGCCAGATGCGCCCGCTCCTGCGCCTGCATGTGATCGAGCACCGGGCCCGCGGTGCCGCGCCCCAGCACCGCGCGCTGGCCCTGGTAGATCCGCACCGCGCCGTATTCCCCGGCGTGATCGACGCGGATCATCCGCGCCACCTGCTCCGCCGCCATCCGATCGCCCGGCATCCTCATCCCCGCCTCCGCCCGCCCCTGAACAGGGAGATGGCGAGGAACGCAGCGAACGCCAGGGCATAGATCAGGTTCATCGCCGCCATCGAGACCGGCAGGAACGGAATCAGATAGGTGGGCGAATCGCACGGCTTGGACGGGCGCGCGGGCATCGAGGCCAAGCGCTGGGCGATGGAGCCGGGCTCGAAATGCGGCGCCGCGCATTCCGGCAGCGGGCTCGGCCACCAGCCCCACTCCACCCCCACATGCACGAAGGCGAATCCGGCCCCCACCAGCACCGTCAGCAGCGCGAGCACCAGTACCACCCGCCCGATCCCGCGCGGCAGGACCAGCGCGACCAGGCCGAGCGCGATCGCGATGCGATACGGCCAGCGCTCCACCAGGCAGAGGGCACAGGGCACCACCCCCCCCCAATGCTCCGAGGCCAGGGCAACGCCGAGGGCGGCGGCGGCGGCAAGCACGGTGAACAGGGCGAGGGAGCGATGGGAAAGCGCGCGCATGCCCGCCATCTGCCCCGCTTCCCGCCCGCGCGCAACCGGCTTACGCTCCTTCCCTGTCAGCAACCGGGGAGGAACCGCGATGCAACGCATCCTGTGGGGTCGCGCCACGTCGAGCAACGTGATGAAGGCGCTCTGGGCGCTGGAAGAATTGGGACTTCCGTACGAACGGCGCGACGTCGGCGGCAAGTTCGGCCAGACCGATACGCCTGCCTATCGCGCGATGAACCCGACCGGTCTCGTGCCCACCCTGCAGGAGGGCGACTTCACCCTGTGGGAGAGCAACGCGATCTGCCGCTACCTGTGCCACGCCCATGCGCCGCACTCGCCGCTCTGGCCGCAGGACCCGCAGGCACGGGCGCGGATCGACCGCTGGATGGACGCGCAGCAGACCGTGCTGAACCGGCCGATGGGCGTGGTGTTCTGGGGCCTGGTGCGCACCCCGCCCGAGAAGCGGGACGCGGCGACGATCGCGCAGGGCATCGCCGACACGGCGAAGGCCTATGCGCTGATCGGGGAGGAACTGACGAAGCATCCCTATGTCGCGGGCGATCGGCTGACGCTGGCCGACATCCCCTGGGGCGTGCACGTGCACCGCTGGTTCACGATGGCATTCGACCGCCCCGATGTCCCCGGCCTGCGCGCGTGGTACGACCGGCTGCTGGAACGGCCGGCCTACCGGGCGCATGTGGCGCGGCCGTTGGAGTAGCCGCGGCGGCGTGCCTTTGCCTGGATGCAACCGCCCCCCGCCGCGGCGGGGGGGCGAGGATCGGAGATCAACCCATGGCCTCACCTGAACAGCGCCTGAAGGAACTCGGCCTCGACCTGCCGCCGCCGCCGGCGCCGCTCGGCACCTATGTGCCCTTCCGCCGGGCGGGGAACCTGTTGTTCCTCTCCGGCGTCGGGCCGCGCCATGCGGACGGCAGCTTCGTCACCGGCCGGATCGGCACCGGGCTCGACGTGACGCAGGGCGTGGCGGCGGCGCGGCTGTGCGGACTCAATCTGCTGACCAACATGCGGCTTGCCGCCGGCTCGCTCGATGCGATCGACACGATCCTCAAGGTGTTCGGCATGGTCGCCGCCGTGGACGGGTTCGGCGACCATCCGAAGGTGATCGACGGCTGCACCGATCTGTTCGTCGCCGTGTTCGGCGATGCCGGTCGCCCGGCCCGCTCGGCGGTCGGCATGGCGCATCTGCCGCGCGGGATACCGGTGGAGATCGAGGCGATCGCGCTGCTCAAGGGCTGACCGCCGGCGCGTCAACCGGTTGTTCACCGCTCGGCCGCTAAGCTGGGCCGGTGAACGACCTGCTGTGGAAGCCCCGCGCCGAGGACCGCTCGGCCATCGCCTCCTCTCCCGCTTCGCGGGAGCGGTGGGTTCGCGCGGCCACGCGCGCGGCTATCGAGGTTCGCCTCGCCGATGCGGCGCCGGGGGGCCAAGCCGGATCGTGGTACCGGCTGGCGCTCGACCTGCCGCAGGAGGGCTCCGCCGCCCTGCTGTGGGCCGAAACCGAGGCTGGCGAGGCGACCGCCCGCTGCCTCGGCTTTACGCCAAGCGGTGCAAGGCCGGCAGCCGGCTCGCGGTTGGTTTTTCTGCCGCCGGAAACCGCGCGGCTCCGCCTGCGCATCTTCGGCCCCACCGCGGCAGGCGCGACGCCCTTGGTCCGCGGCATCCGCCTTATCCGGCCCGCCGCCGCCTGGGGACTCGGCAGCCGGCACGTCTCGCGGGTGTTCGGCATCTGCGTGCGCGGCTTGTGCCGTGACCCGCGCGGCCTGCCGGCGCGGCTGCGCGCCCTGCTGGCCGCGCTGGCCGAGGAGGACGCTGCGGCTTCGGTGCGCGCCATATGGCCGGCACGCGCCGCGGCCCACGCCGCGGCCGAGCGCGCTCTGCTCGCCGCCGCCGGGGACCCTGCGAACTGGCCTTCCGTCGCCGTGCTGGTGCTGGGGGAGGCGGCGCACAGCCCCGCCCTCGCGGCCAGCCGGGCCGCCGCGGCCGCCGCGCTGGCATTCCTCCCGCTGCCCTGCCCGCCCGCCAAGGCCGATGGGGGCACCGGCGCTGATTACCTCGCCGTCCTGCAAGCCGGAGAGGTGGTGGCGCCGCACGCGCTCGCGCTGCTGGCCTGGGAGGCGTTCCGCCGCGGCCGGCCGCCGATCCTGTATGCCGACGAGGACCGGCTCGATCCGGACGGCTCCCGGCACGACCCGCTGCGCAAACCGGCGCCGGGTCGGCTGCTGATGCTCTCCGGCACCCAGGCCACCGGCGTCTGGCTGATCCGGCGCGACCTGTTGGCCGACGGGGAGCCCCAAGGGCTGACCCAAGGGGAGCCCCAAGGGCTGACATGGGCGGAGACGGTCCGCCTGGACGCCTGGCTGCGCCTGCACGAGGCCGGCAACGCCGCCGCGGTGTGCCACCTGCCGCTTGTCCTGACCCACCGCCGCCCGGATGCGGAATCGGCGCCTCCGGCGGCGCTCGCCGCGGTCGGCGCCGCCCATCTCGCCCGCACCGGCTTCCCCGCCCGGCTCGCGCCGGGACCGGGGCGGACGCCGCGGCTGTGGGTCAGCGCCCCGCGGGGGCAACGCCCGAGGGTGGCGGTGATCGTCCCCTCCATTTGTCGTGGCGCGCATGTCCGCCGCTGCCTCGCCGCGGTGCTGGCCGGCACCACCTATGCCGATTTCGCGCTGGTGCTGGTGCATGCCGCGCCCGACCCGCCCGACGCAAGGCAACGCCGGGTGATCGCGGCGCTGGCGGCGGACCGGCGAGTGCGTCCGCTGCTGCTGGAGACGCCGCGGTTCAACTTCGCCGCCGTCTGCAACCATGCCGTCGCCGCCTGCGACGCGCCGCTGATCTGCCTGCTGAACGACGATGTGCTGCCGCGCGATCCGGATTGGCTCGCCGCGATGGTGGGGCACCTGGCGGACCCGGCCGTGGGCGTGGTGGGAGCGCGGCTGCTCTATCCCGACGGCAGCCTGCAACACGCCGGCGTGGCGCTGCGCCCCGATGGCGGCGCGGTGCATGCCGGGCGGTTCCAGCCCGGCGCGGCGGCCGGGGCGGTGCGCAGCCGGGAGGTCGCGGCGGTCACCGGCGCCTGCCTGCTCACCCGCCGGAGGCTGTGGGACCAGCTGGGCGGGCTCGACACCGCCTATCCCAGCGCCTGCAACGACATCGACTACTGCCTGCGGGTGCGCGAACAGGGCTACGGCGTGGTGGTGGCGGGCGAGGCCGCGCTCACGCATCTCGAATCCCGCAGCTTCGGCCGCCACTACGCCCCTGCCGAGGCGGGGCGCGCGGCGGGGGAGCGCGAAAGGCTGCGCCGGCGCTTCCCGGCGTGGTTCGCCGCCGATCCGTTCCACCCGGAGCCGCCGCTGCCGCCCGCGCATTGAGCGTCGCCGCTGCCCTTCGCAGCGAACGTCAGGGGGAATCCGGGGAACGGTGCATCAGCAGCAGCACGGCGCCCCGCAGGCGCAGCACGCCGCCGCGGACCTCGCCCTCGGCGCACAGGCGCTGGCCGGTGGCGCGCAGACGCATCACCTCGGCCGAGGCCACGCCGCCCTCCCGGCGCATCAGGGCGTTCACCTGCGCGCCCAGATTCTGGCAATAGGCCAGCGTGTCGCTGGTGATGCGCAATGCCTTCTCGGGCACCGCCCGGGGCGGAACAGGCGCCGGCATTTCGGTCCGCCGGACGGCGAGCGCGGCAAGGGCCACGGCCAGCACGACACCGGAAAGCATGAGAGCGCGCGGCAGGCTGAGCATGGCCCCAGAATGCGGCCGGCAGCCTCTCCCGCGGGTGAGGGAGGGATGACAAGAGGCTCACTCGCGGACGGCATGAAACAGCGGGAACCTGGATCATACCGGCAGCACGACGGGCTGCCCGGTATCGCGCGTTGGGTTGCCCCGGGGGAGTG
>JAJZVS010000180.1 GCA_021845555.1 Pseudomonadota bacterium | reverse complement strand
TCCGATCTCGTTCAAGCGGATGGTCGCGGAATATGAGAAGGCCAGCGGCAACAAGATCGACTACAGCATCCTGCCCTTCCTTGCCCTCGAACAGAAGATGGTCTCGGCGCTACAGACCGAGGATACGCCCGACCTGATTTCATTCGACGGCAACCAGATGACCCTGGTCCTGAGCGCGTGGAACGACAAGCTGGTTGATGTCAGCGACGTGGTGGCGACGCAGGCATCCGGCTTGTCAAGTACTGCGTTGCTGTCCACCAAGCTGTACAACAAGGCGAAGAAGAGCCGCGCATACTATGCAGTGCCGTACAAATGCGGCAGTCAGCCGTTCCATATCTGGGGCGATCTGGTCGAGAAGGCGGGGTACAAGATCGCCGACATACCCAACACCTGGGATGCCCGGTGGAATTGGTTCAAGCCGATGCAGGCAAAGCTGCGCGCCAAGGGGCTGCGCAAGGTCTATGCGCTCGGGCTGCAGATGACGACCAACGGACCGAGCGACGGCAATAACGTGTTCCATCAGTTCCTGATCGCCAATGGCGGCAAGGACATCGTCACCCCGGACGGGAAGATCCATATCGACGATCCGAAGATCAAGGAAGCCGTGGTCAAGACCATCGCCTTCATGTCCGACTCCTACAAGGCGGGTTTCGTCCCGAAGGGCGCGATCAGTTGGAACGACGCCGACGACAATAACGGCTTCCATGCCAAGCTGTTCATCGTTGACTACGACGGAACCATCTCGACCGAGTTGGCGATGTACCACGACCCGAAGAAGCTCGCGGAATGCGTCACCATGGGCCTGCCGCTCGGCAACGACGGAAAGCCGATGCCGGCCCTGGTCGGTGTGATTGGCGGGATGATTCCCAAGGCAGGTAAGAACACCACCGTAGCCAAGGACTTCATGAAATTCGTGATCCAGCCGAAGATCAACAACCAGTATCTGCATGCCACTCTTGGCCGCTATGTCACGGTGTTCCCTGACGTCGCGCGCAGTGATCCGTTCTGGCTGAAGAATCCGAACAAGGAGCTGGCTCCCCACCTGACGCCCTATGTGGAGGAGTCACTGCTCGGCCCGACCATTCCCGACTACCTCGTCTATACTCCGGCCTATGGCGAGGTGGAGGTGCAGCAGATTTGGGGGCAGTCCTATTCCTATGTGTACAAGGACGGCATGACACCCGAGGCTGCCGCCGAGAAGGCGTTCGCGCAGATCAAGACGATCTTCTCCAAGTACTCGCTCGCCTAGGAGCTTGGTTTTCATGGACGGCAGCAGCGCCCAGGTCGCCGCAATCGGTCCCCCCGTCAGTGTACGCCGGATGGCGCGTCGCCGGTGGCGGGCGGGGCTTCAGGGGCCTGAACTGATCTGGGCGCTGGCCTTTCTTGCTCCGTACATCGTGACGTTTCTGCTGTTCGTCGTGTACCCGATCATCTACGGGCTGTGGATGGGCAGCCAGCCGGCACTCTACGCGCAGCTGTTTTCCGATCCGATCTATCAGGAAACGGTTATCAACACGCTGATCTACGTGTTGGTGGCGGTCAACGTCCGCATGGTCATGGCGCTCGGGCTGTCGGGCTTCTTCATGCGCAAGCGCTGGTGGACCAAGCCGCTGATGATGATCTTCATCCTGCCGTGGGCGGTGCCGGCGCTGCCCACGTTCCTTTCGATCCACTGGATGCTGAATGGCGACTGGGGCCTGGTGGACAACCTGATCTACGCGCTGTTCCATTTCAACGCGCCGTCCTGGCTGGATCACCGCTGGCTCGCGCTCGGTGCGGATATCGTCGCCTATATGTGGAAATGGCTGCCGTTCTGGACCATCATACTGGTCGCGGGCCGGATGGCCATTCCGCAGGACCTGTATGAGGCCGCCGCGGTCGATGGCGCCACCGGCTGGCACCGGTTCAAGGAGATCACCTTCCCGCTGCTGGCCAATCTCTATCTGGTCTGCACCCTGCTCGGGATCCTGTTTACCCTCGGCGATTTCACCACCGTCTATTTCGTCTCGGGCGGCGGGCCGGCGAACTCGACCCAGGTGCTCGCCACGCTCGGCATCCGCGATGCGTTCACGATGTCGCAACCCCGCCTGGGGGTCGCGGCGGTCCTGACCGCGGTGCCGGTTCTGGTGCCGATGGTGATCTGGCTTATGCGGCGCGTGCGCGCAACGGCGGTGGAACGATGAGCAGCACCACATATACCACACTGCGCGGCAAGCCCACACCCGCCGTGCAGCGCGGGAAGCCGAACTACCGGCTGCGCGCCTTCGTGACGGAGGCCGCGTCCCTGGTACTCGCCCTCCTGATCGTGGTCTGGTCCCTCGGACCGATCTACAACATGGTGATGGTGGCGCTGTCGTCGCATGACGATGTGTTCAGCACCCATCTCTGGCCCGCCGATCCCAGCCTGGCCAGCTTCTGGATCGTGATCAGCGAGGGATACTGGTACCTGGCGCATTTCTGGCACCAGTTCGGCAACAGTTTTTACGTGGGTATCGGCACGACGTTCTTCACGCTGCTGATCGGCTCGCTCGCCAGCTTCGTGATCGGGCGGATGCGCATCCACGGCGGCTGGGTCATCACCAATCTCGCGCTGGTCACCTATGTGATTCCGGCCTCCTTCGTCGCCATCCCGTTCTACCGGATCATGCAGCTCTATGGCTGGAGCAACAATCTCTGGGCGGTGATCGCCGCATATGTGGTGTTCGGCGTGCCCTATGCCATCATTGTGTTCTCGCAGTATTCGGTGTCGATCCCGATCGAACTCGACGAGTCTGCCCGCATCGACGGCGCGACCCCGTGGCAGGTGTATTTCCGCATCTATCTACCGATGATGGCGCCGGCGCTGGTCGCGGTGGGGATGTTCGCGCTCCTGCTCGCCTGGAACGACTACCTGTATCAGTTTCTGCTGCTGTCGGCGCAGCGCAACATGACCGTCGCCGTGACCCTGGCGCAGTTCCTCAACAGCGACGAGGCGCCGTGGAACTACATGATGGCAACCGCGATTTTCTACTCCGTCCCGCCGGTCGTGGCGTACTACGCGCTCCGCCGCTACATGACCGCCGGGCTGACGATGGGCGGCGTCAAGGGGTAACTCACATCAGCTGGATCAGCTGCGCCTTCAGATAGGCGGTCTCCGGCAGCGCCGGGTGCACCGGATGGTCAGCCCCGGCCCCGGTGGTCGCCAGGATCCGCCCCGCGCGCCGGGCCCGGAACAGCCCGTCGGCGATGCGTGCGGCCCAAAGCTCCAGCGGCGCGTGGTGGGAGCACGAAGCAGCGAACAGGAACCCGCCAGGGGAAACGAGCGCCGCCGCCAGCCGCGCCATGCGGGCATAGGCGCGCAGTCCCGCATCCGCGTCCTTCCGACTGCGGGCGAAGGCGGGCGGATCGCACACCACGATATCGAACCGGTCGCCGGAAGCGCCGAGCGCGGCCATGATCTCGAACGCGTCGCCCCGGCTGGTGGCGACCCGCGGCGACAGCCCGTTCAGCGCCGCCGCCGCCTCGGCCTGGGCCAGCGCCGGGGCGGAGCTGTCGACCAGCACGACCGCGGCGGCGCCGGCGGAAGCGGCACGCAGGCCGAACCCGCCGGTGTGACAGAACACGTCCAGCACCCGCGCGCCGGCGGCCAGCCCGGCCACCAGGTCCCGGTTGGGCCGCTGGTCGAAGAACCACCCGGTCTTCTGCCCCGCCAGCGGATCGACCGGGAAACGCAGCCCGGCTTCCTCCACCGTCACGGACCCGGCCTCGCCGTGCAGCAGGGAGACCGTTTCCTCCAGCCCCTCCAGCCGGCGGGCGCCGCTGTCGTTGCGCGCGACGATGGCGCGCGGCGCCAGTTCGGCCAGCAGCGCGTCGCGGATCTCCCCCAGCAGCCGGTCCATGCCGGCGGTGTTGGCCTGCACCACCGCGACATCGCCGAAGCGATCGACGATCAGCCCCGGCAGGAAATCGGCCTCGGCATGCACCAGGCGATGAAAATCGCTGTCGCAGACGCGCGCGCGCAGCGCGATGGCGTCGCGCAGGCGGGCCCGGAACCAGTCGGTGTCGATCGCGGCATCAGGATCGCGATCGAGCAGCCGCGCGGCGATCAGGCTGTGCGGGTTGTACATCGCCACGCCGAAGCGCAGGCCGCCGTCGCCCTCCAGCCGGACCAGCGTGCCCGGCTCCAGCCGTTGCGGCATCACCTCGTTGCTGTAAACCCAGGGCGCGCCGACGCGCAGCCGCCTTCCGTGGCCGGGGCGGAGCGTCAGGACCGGCCGGGCGGCGCTCACGCGCGCTCGAAGATCGCCGCGATCCCCTGTCCGCCGCCGATGCACATCGTCACCAGCGCGTAGCGCCTGCCGGTCCGGCGCAGTTCGTACAGCGCCTTCACCGTCAGCATCGCCCCCGTTGCGCCGACCGGATGGCCGAGCGCAATCCCGGATCCGTTCGGATTGGTCTTTTCGGGGTCGAAGCCCAGGTCCTTCGCCACCGCGCAGGCCTGCGCGGCGAACGCCTCGTTCGATTCGATCACGTCGATATCGGCCAGCTTGAGCCCGGCCTTCGCCAGCGCCTTGCGCGTCGCCGGCACCGGCCCGATGCCCATGATCTTCGGGTCCACCCCGGCATGCGCATAGGACACCAGCCGCCCGAGCGGCGCAGCCCCGCGCTTCGCCACCGTGGCACCCTCCATCAGCACCACCGCCGCGGCGCCGTCGTTGATGCCCGAGGCGTTGCCCGCGGTCACCGTGCCGTCCTTGCGGAAGGCCGGGCGCAGCTTCGCCAGGTCCTCGGCGGTGGCGCCGGGGCGGACATGCTCGTCGGTGTCGAACACGGTCTCGCCCTTGCGGGTCTTCAGCTTCACCGGGTGGATCTGTTCCTTGAACCGTCCCTCGGCGATCGCACGCGCGGCGCGGCGGTGCGATTCCACCGCCAGCGCGTCCTGCTGGGCGCGGGTGATCTGGTGCGATCCCGCCAGATTTTCGGCGGTCTCGCCCATGTGGATCTGGTGGAACGGGTCGTGCAGCGCGGCCAGCATCATATCGATCATCGCCGCGTCGCCCATGCGCGCGCCCCAGCGCACGCCCTGCGCGAGATAGCCCGCCCGGCTCATGCTTTCCGCCCCGCCGCCGACCGCGATCTCGGCATCGCCGAGCAGGATCGCTTGCGCCGCGGATACGATCGCCTGCAGCCCCGAGCCGCACAGCCGGTTGAGCGTGAGCGCCGGCGCGTCCTGGCTGACGCCGGCACCGAGCGCCGCGACCCGGGCGAAATACATGTCCTTCGCCTCGGTATGGATCACGTTGCCGAACACCACGTGATCGACTTCTTCCCCGGCGACCGCGGCGCGGACCAGCGCCTCGCGCACCACCTGCGCGCCGAGTTCGGTGGGCGGGACGTCCTTGAGCGCGCCGCCGAAATCGCCGATGGCGGTGCGGGTGCCGGAGACGACGAAAACCTCGCGCTGCATGGCAGCCTCCTTGACCTGGGATCAGGCGCCGTCGCTGTCGCACGCCGGGCGGTGCCCGGCAAGGCGGTCAGGCCGGGCGGGGGGAGTAGAAGTCGCACCAGCCGTTCGGGTTGATGCTTCCCTGCACGATCTTGCAGGTGCCCGCGCTTGCCGTGCCGCTGGGCGGGATGAAGAAGTTACAGGTCGCGCATTTCTTCCCGTCCTTGGGCTGCTCCTGGTAGTGCACGGCGGCCTGCGTCGCCTTGGGTGTCTGCGCCAGAGCCGCGCGCGTGCCGAGGCCGGCAAGCCCGGCCAGCGCCAGCGCCCGCGTCATGCATGTCCTGCGAGGTATCATCGTCAACTCTCCTGTTTGCTATGTGTCGCTTCAACCGCCCGCTGCGGCCAGTCCGTCCCAGCTTTCGCCCCAGCGGTCGCCGAACACCATCTGCCGCAGGTCGCCGCGCCCCACGGGGCCGAAGCGGCCCATCGGGTAGCCGATCGGCAGGATCGCGTAGGAATGCACGCCCGGCGGCAGGCCGAGCGCCGCCTCCGCCTCCCGCTCGAACAGCAGATGGCGGGTGGTGAGCGTGGAGCCGAGGCCGAGCGCGCGCGCCGCCAGCAGCATGTTCTGCACCGCCGGGTAGATCGAGGCACCGGAGGCGCGGTTCGGCGTCGAACTGCCCTCGTCGAGGCAGGCGACGATCCAGACCGGGGCTTCGTGGTAGTGCTCGGTCAGGTATTCGACCGCCGCGTTCTGGCGGGCGTAGCGCGCGGCGTCCACCCCGGGCGGCGGGGCGGCGGAGCGGTAGCGCGGGCCGATCGTTTCGTCATAGGCGCGCTTATACAGGCGTTGCACCGCCAGCTTGATCGCCGGATCCTTCACCACCATGAAGCGCCAGCGCTGGAAGTTGCCGCCGTTGGCCGCCGCCGAGCCGGCTTCCAGGATGCGGCGGATCAGCCCGTCCGGCACCGGATCGGGGCGCAGGCGGCGCATCGCCCGCGTGGTGTGCATGATCTCGAACACGTCGGTATTGCCGGCAGGCTGTTCAGCCATCGCTTCCTCCTTCTGCGCCCGCGCGCCGGGCGGGCTTTGGCTCAGCCTATAGCATGTGTCCCCGCGCTGTCGCAGGTCGCCGCCGGCGCCGCCGGGCCGAACACCTCGTCCCAGGCGGCGCGCAGCGCCGCGTCCGCGATCGCCATGGTGGCCGGCGCGCCGAGCGCGGCCAGGCTGGTCACGCCATGGGCGCGGATGCCGCAGGGCACGATGCCGGCGAAGTGGCCCAGGTCCGGCGCCACGTTCAGCGCCACCCCGTGCCAGCTTACCCAGCGGCTGACGCGCACGCCGATGGCGCCGATCTTCGCCTCCGCCCCGGTGGCGCGATCGACCACCCAGATGCCGACCCGGCCCTCCCGCCGTTCCCCGGTCACGCCGAGGCGGGCGAGGGCGCGGATCAGCCATTCTTCCAGCCCGTGCACGTAGCAGTGGATGTCGCGCGCCGGCACGCCGCCGTGCGGGCGGTCCAGGTCGAGCATCAGATAGACGGTGCGCTGGCCCGGCCCGTGATAGGTCCACTGCCCGCCGCGCCCGGCGCGGAAGGTGGGAAAGCGGTCGGGAGCGATCAGTTCCTCCGCCCGCGCCGAGGTGCCGGCGGTATAGAGCGGCGGGTGCTCGACCAGCCACACGCGCTCGGACGCGGTGCCGGCGCGGATCGCGGTGACGCGCGCCTCCATCGCCGCCAGCGCGTCCGGGTAGGGCGTGAGGCCGGGGGCGGTGATCCATTCCACATCGGTGTCCGGAAGGGCGATTGCTGGCGGCGCGGTCATCCGCTATACCCCGCCGCCGGCGTGCCCACGATGCGGTCGTGGCGGAATGGTAGACGCGCAAGCTTGAGGTGCTTGTGGGGGAAACCCCGTGGAAGTTCGAGTCTTCTCGACCGCATGAATCCGGCTTTCCTGGTATCGCCGCGCCATTTCAGTCCCCAGCACGCCCGCGACCATCCCCACGGTCGCCAGCGCCACGCCGGCGATTCCTGCCGCGCCGAGCGGTTCCCCCAGCAGCCGCCACGCCAGCACCGAGGCCAATCCCGGCACCAGCGCCGCCACCAGCGTAGCCGGGCCCGCGCCCAGCGCGTTCACCGCGCGGGAATAGAGGAACATCGCCGCCACCGCCGTGACGGGTCCCTGCACGATCATCTGATAGACCGCTGCGCCCGGCGCCGCCACCGCCAGCCGTGACGGCAGCGCCAGCCACCATACCGGCAGGTAGAGCGGCGCGCCCC